>CAZRDG010000091.1:0-8672 GCA_964598775.1 uncultured Lacinutrix sp. | reverse complement strand
CGTCCAGATCCATATTCATGGAAAGTTTCAGGACACAGCGGAACTATTATAGTAAGTTATACCTTATTTGCCAATCATGGAGATGGGACTTATAGTCAGGTTGATGAAACGCATGCCCACTTAAATATGCCTGCAACATTTATGTATGCTCCTGAGCTGAGTAATAAAGAAATGCAAGTAACCTTTAATGTTCGTGAAGATTTAAACTGGAAAGTAGCTACACAATTAAAACCAGTAAAAGGCAATACATTTTATGCTAAAGACCTGCAATACTTCATGGATAGTCCTACAGAAATAAGTAATTATGGTTTACGGTCTTTTGATGTTGATGGACAATCCATTAATTTGGTGTTGCATCATAATGGAACAGATGCAGAATTAGATGCGTATTTTGAAAGCGTCAAGAAAGTGGTACTGCAACAAAAAGCAGTTTTTGGAGAGCTTCCAAAGTTTGATTATGGTAATTATTATTTCCTAGCCTGTTACATGCCTAATGTGTCTGGAGATGGCATGGAACATAGAAATTCAACCGTTATTCCTAGTACAAGAAGTTTAGCCAATGGAGGTATGGAACGTAATATTGGAACCGTTTCTCACGAGTTTTTTCACGCTTGGAATGTCGAGCGCATTCGTCCAAAGTCTTTAGAACCTTTTGATTTTGAAGCTGCAGATATGAGTGGTGAATTGTGGTTTGCCGAAGGCTTCACAAGTTATTATACAGGACTTATTTTGTGCAGAGCAGGTCTGAATACTCAAGAGGATTATATAAAAGGATTGGCAGGAACATTCAATTATGTATGGAATTCACCAGGAAGAAATTTCTTTAACCCGATTGAAATGAGTTACCAAGCACCTTTTGTGGATGCCGCAAGATCTGTTGATGAAGTCAATAGAGGGAATACTTTTATTTCGTATTATTCTTATGGTAGTGCTTTAGGTTTATCATTGGATTTAGCATTACGTGAAAAAGGATTGAACTTAGACGACTATATGAAATTGGTATGGACGGTTTTTGGTAAAACAGAAGATGCTTATACAGTTGAAGGCTTGCATAAAGCTCTTATTAAGTATGCTGGAGCAGATTTCGGAAATGATTTTTTTAATAAATATATATACAAAAGTGAAATGCCTGATATGAAGCCATTATTTGAAAGTGTTGGTGTTTCATTAACTAGAGATGTAGATAAAACATGGTTTGGTAGTTTTGTTAGAGAGGGAAAAATTTCTGGTTATCCAACTATAGGATCTCCAACATATAAAGCTAGGCTCGATAAAGATGACACAATCAAATCAATTGGTGACTTTGTGCTTTCAGATTCAATTAGCTTTTATGATGTATTGAAGAATTTTAAACCAAGTGATAAAGCCAAAGTGGTTTTTGAACGATTTGGAGAACAAAAAGAAACAGAAATCATCTTTATGTCAGATCCAAGTTATTCTATTTCGGTATTTGAAGCTAATGGGTTAACTCCAACCGAAACACAAAAAGCTAATAGAGAAGCTTGGTTGCGCAGTAAAGAGTAAATGTTAATGGGTTGTTTTTTGTTTAGTTCTGTTCAAAGAAAAAATAACTGCGCTTTATGTTATTATTTCCAATTTCATTTAAGTCAGAATCATAAAGTCTGCCATTTTGCATGATATAATGTATGGTATCAGATTGCCTTATGTCGTTAAGCACATCTCCATCGAGTACAACCAAATCAGCTAATTTCCCAGCTTTAATAGAGCCTATATTGTTGTCTAAACCCAAATGTTTTGCAGGACGTATGGTTGCAGATTTTAAAGCTTCATGAGGTGTCATACCTCCTTGAGCCATCATCCATATTGCCCAATGTACACCAAGTCCTTCTCGTTGTCCATGTCCTCCAGCTCCAATAGTAACATCTAAATCATACATTTCTTTTACAACTTTAGCAATACTAAAGTGGTTGTAATGATGTAAAGGTGCAGTGAATCTTCTCATAGAGCGAGGTGCAAGTACGTCTTGAGGCACAAATTTGCTAAGGATAGGATGTTTCCAAACTTCCGTTTTATCATACCAATAATGTTCTCCAGAAATACCTCCAAATGATACAACAAGTGTTGGCATATAGGCTGTTTCGGAAGCACTCCAAAATTGCTTAACATCTGAATAAACATTAGAAAGCGCCATGGAATGTTCAATAGAAGATGCTCCATCAGCTATTTTTCCTAAATCTTGTTGTAGCAAAGCACCACCTTCTGATAATACCATTGTTTTAAGTTCTCTTGCTGCTGAAATTATTTGTTGATATTGTTCGCGTCTTGGATGATGATGCATTTTTATGGCAAAAGCACCTACAGCATTTAAGCGTTCAATGTGAAATTTAGCATCTTCTAAACTATTTACAATTGCTGTATGACCAGGTTCATAAGCTCCATAAAGCGACATACCAGTTGAAAAAATTCTTGGCGATACAATATGTCCAGCTTTTTGCATTTCACTGGCTGCAAAAATCTCAGAGGTTTTAGTATTGGGATTAAAAATAGTAGTTACTCCAAAGGCCATTGTTGCATAAGTGTTCCAGTTTTGTTGCGGAATAACCTCATTGTCACCTTGCGCTCCATGGGCATGTGTGTCAATAATTCCTGGAATGATGGTTTTACCAGAAACATCAATAATTTTAGCGTTGTCTGGAATTGTCACTTCATTAGAATTACCTACAGCTTTGATATGATTATTTTCAACAAGGACAACTCCATTTGAAATAACTTCATCGCCTTCCATAGTAACAACTTTAGCACCAACTAAGGCAATGATACCAGTTGGAGCATCAGATTTATTTTTGAAACTTATATATGATGAAGTTATTTCATAATCTTGTAAAGTTGTCGTATCTTTAATAGATTGCTGATATAAAGTAGGGCCTAAACTCCAGTAAATAGTATTGCTGTTACTACTGAAACTTATATTGTTGCCCGCTTTTTTTGAAATAGTTCTAATAGGTATTTTTTGATTGGCCTCATCAATATTAATGGTTTTGTTGGTTTCAACCAATGGAATAATTTTCACCTTGTAGTGTTCAACAAATGCTAAAAATGCGCCATTAGGAGAAGGTTTGAATTCTGTTGCATATTTTGCTGTAAACAGAGTTTTATCGTTTTTTCCATCTAAATCAACACTTGCTAGGCTAGGAATTTCCCCATCTCGTTGCACATAAATGCGATTGTTTTCATTTGCAAAAGAAGGAGAGTGGCCATGTTTTGTTATAAGTTTTGGAGTTCCTCCATTTGAAGGAACATGATAGATGCCAGAATGAAAATTCCAAGTAGGATGTGTAATGTTACTTCCTTTAAATTTTCTATATACTACTGTATTGCCATCAGGAGAAAAGGAAGGCTCAATATATTTCCCTGTCTCATTTAGTAGGTTTTGACCTTCACCATTTATTAGGGAAACGATTCTAATATTTCCTTGAGTTTGGTCATTCCATATAGCAAAAACAACTTGTTTTCCATCTCTTGAAAAACTAGGTTCAAATTCAAAATGAGAAGTTTGGCTGGTTAAACGTCTTGGTTTTCCATTTGGTAAATCACGAATATAAATATAGCCTAATGCTTCAAACACTACTTTTGAGCCATCTGGAGCAACTTGAACATTACGTAGCATTTTAACATCAAAATCTTCAACATCTATGTTTTTTGAAAACCGAATGGTTTCGCTAATTCTTTTATCAACGTCAACTTTAAATTCAATAATTTTTGAAGCTTTAGAAGCAATATTTAATTGGTTTATTTTACCTCCAGCCCAAAAGAGAATGTTTTTGCTATCAGGTGTCCAAGCCATTTTAGGATAGACGCCATGAATTGCCCAAGCCACTTGTTTGTCGCGATCTAATTTGTCATAAACCGCTGTTTTTTCACCAGATTTCAAATCGAGAATAAATAAAGTACTTTGAAAATCTACCCGAGAAATATAAGCTAACTTAGCACCATCAGGAGAAGGAGTGGCTCTAATAGCACCACCACGACCTGAAATTAGCACTTCAACTTCACTTGTTTTAAGGTCCAGACGTTTTATTGCGTATATGCCTTTTTCGCTATCTTTTGAGTATTCAAAGATATCGCCAGGCGTGATGTCTTGAGAATAATAAAGGTAACGACCATCAGGAGAAAAAGCTGGTTCGCCAATGTCTTTTTGCTGGTTGGGACGCTCAACAAGACTAATGCCTTTTCCTCCGTTTTTATGGTATAACCATATTTCGCCAGCACCTAAGGATCGCGTTCCTGTAAAATGTTTTCTAGCGGCAATGTAGTTTCCATCTGGACCCCAAGCAGGAGAGTTTAGCATTCTGAAAGTTTCAAAAGTTACTTCAGTTTTATGATTGCCATTGGTGTCCATTATCCAAATATTTTCGCCTCCTCCATCATCTGATGTATAAGCAATTTTAGTACCATCAAAATTAAAAGTTGGTTGCATTTGCCAAGCTATATCAGAAGTTAAACGAGTGGCTTTGCCGCCAGTTGAAGGCATGGTGTAAATATCTCCCAATAAATCAAAGACAATAGTTTTGCCATCAGGGCTTAGATCAATATTCATCCAAGTGCCTTGATCAGTACTAATAGTTGTTGTTGAATACTTGGCTTTTGAGGCAGTTACATCCCATTTTTGGTTTTGTTCTTGAGCAATTGATATGATAGAAGCAAATAATGCAAATAATAAAACGAAAATTTTACAGAATTGAAATTTCATGGACAATGGTGTATTTTAAACCTAATTTATAGACTATAAAATTACACAATAAAAAAAGTTTATAAACATGAAAATAGAATTATGGCATTGTTATAAGTGTTTTTCTAAAAAAACAGAATAATTGTGTAAATTATTTTTTGATTTGGCGCATAAATTCTACAAGTGATGAAGCCAATAAAATAAAAGTGTTATTTTAAAACTATCCATTATATAAATGATATGAGCAGTCGTGTTATGTCTATTTTATAACAGCTTCAACAATATAGGGTTTGTTGGTGTCAATTCCTTTTTTATATAAATCACGACTTACAGGGTGAGCATCAAAAGGCTGGTTTGTAAAACCAGTTGCCATTATTTCATTAATATATTGATTTGTAGTTCCAGGATCGAGCCAATCTTCAAAGTAAGTTGAGTCTAAAATTAGTGGCATGCGTTTTCCTTTGTTGTGGACTTGCATAAAAAATGGATTCGCCTCTGTTGTTAGAATCGTAGTTGTTAATGTATTATCGTCTAATTCATTATATAAGCCTGCAAATAAAAACAAATCGCCTTCAGGGAATTCTTTAGAAGGTTGATAGCAGAAATAAGGAATAGCTTGACCATTTTCATGATGTGGTTCGAAAAATCCATCTGCTAGAATGAGGCAGCGTTTGTTTTCGGCACTTTCACTGAATGACGCTTTTTCAAAAATGTTTTCGCTTCTCGCATTTAAAGTGTTGCTTTTTTTTCTAAAACCTTCTGGATTATGAGTAGACCAACTAGGGATTAAGCCCCATTCAGCATCTACTATAAGTTCTGGATTATCAATTGTTATGATTTGTAAATTACCATGAGTAAAGCCGTTAAGATGGAAGTAAGGCTCAAAAGTAGTTTCTTCCGAAAATTTTGCTGGAATTTGGCTTAAAATTCGTTGCTCTATTTTCTCTCGTTGCTTCCGTAATGCAGTTGAATAACACATAGCCCTAAATTAATAAAAATTTACTGTCTTCTGTTAGCTAATAATGGAGGTGGTTCTCCTGTAAAGGGATTCCACCTGCTAATGGTTTTTGCTTCCATACCAGCTGCATTTATTACAGCTCTATCACCATAACGCTCACGCATTTTATCAATGGCGATACTCAAATTTAAATATTTATCGTCGTCTTCAAACAAATTAACTTGATGACCGCCTTCCACCAAATGGCTAAATTTTACACCAACCAATCGAACTAATAGTCTGCGATTGTATAGTTTCTTGTATAAATCTAAAACTACAGGAATGATATTATGATCCATAGAACTATAAGGAATACGTTGTTGTTGTGTGTAAGTCTGAAAATCTGAATAACGTATTTTAAATGTAATGCAAGCGGTTAATTTATTTCCGCGACGTAATTGATAGGCTAAATTCTCTGCCATAGCAATGATGATCCCCTTTAATTTGGAGACATCGGTTGTGTCTGTATTGAAAGTGCGTTCTGTTGAAATAGATTTGCGTTCATGGTATTGTACTACAGGACTATTATCAATACCATTAGCTTTTTTCCAAATAGACAATCCATTTTTACCGAGTACTTTGTGCATGAGTTCCATAGGCATATCCTGGACTGTTTTAATACGCTTCACGCCTAAATCGCATAGCGTTTTATAAGTTACATTACCAACCATAGGAATTTTCTTTACAGATAATGGTGCTAAAAATGGTTTTTCGGTTCCTGAAATAATACGTATCTCATTATTTGGTTTAGCTTCACCTGTTGCAATTTTGGAAACCGTTTTGTTAAGTGATAGCCCAAATGAAATGGGTAATCCCGTTTCTTTTATAATACGTTGACGCAATTCTGAAGCTAGTTTGTGACAACCAAAAAACTTATCCATTCCTGTAAGATCAATATAAAATTCATCAACAGATGTTTTTTCATAAAGCGGCACGCTTTCTTTAATGACATCAGTAACGCTTTGAGAAAATTTAGTATACACTCCAGAATTCCCTCTTAATACGATAGCTTCTGGGCATAATTGTTTTGCCATACGCATTGGCATTGCAGAATGGATTCCAAATTTTCTAGCCTCATAACTACAAGAAGCAACAACACCTCGATCGCTAGTGCCTCCTATAAGAACGGGTTTCCCATTAAGCCGACTGTCTAGTAAGCGTTCGCAAGACACAAAAAATGTGTCTAAATCCATATGCACAATAGAGCGATTATAAGCCATGTATTTTAAGGTCTTTAAAGCTTTTTTTATTTTGAAATGTTGGATTTAAAGATTTTACTGCGTAGCGCGGATCTTCAATTACAGCTTTGCGCTCCATAAATGATACTTCGATGTTTACACAATCAAAATCTTCTAAAACTTTTCCTGTAATGGTATAAACGCCTTTGCCTCTAAAGGGGAATTTTGCAGCTACAGGAGGAAAATGAACCGTATCAATAAAATAGCCATCTCGATCTAAAAAGGTTCCAAAAAACATACGTTTTCCATTAGAAGTGCCTGTGTTTTTTGTTGTAACCAAATAGCCTTCTATGGTAATGGTTTTGTTTTTATAAGATAGAAGCTGATTTGCACGAAGCGGACTTGAAGATTGATTTTCTAATAAGTCAAACGGATTACATAAAGGGAAACCCAATAGCTCTATTTCATCAAAGGCATTTTCTAAATCACTACTTGTAAGCTGTGGTGTTTTATAATTTATTTTTTCAGTTTTAAATAAGGTTATGATATGTTCCTGAATATGGGTTTTGCTAATTTTTAAATGTGCTTCCCATAGTAATTCACGCTTGTTAACTCCTGTAAAACGGAAGGCATTAATTTTAATAAGAATGGCTATTTGCTCAACTGAAATAGGTACGCGATCTATAAAGTCGTCTAAACTTTGAAACAAACCATGTTGTTCTCTTTCTTTAATAAGTCGTTTAATGGTTTTCTTTTCAAGGGCATGCAAAAACATAAAACCTAAAAAAATAGTTTCTCCTTCTATGATAGTTTGACTATAACTTTTATTAATGCAAGGCGCTTCAATAATACCACCATGCATTCTGGCTTCATGCACATATAATTCGGTTCTGTAAAACCCACCAAAATTATTGATAGTTGCAACCATATATTCTAATGGGAAATAGGCTTTTAAGAATAAGCTTTGATAACTTTCAACAGCATAAGAAGCAGAATGTCCTTTTGCAAATGCGTAGCCTGCAAAACTTTCAATTTGTCGCCAGACATCTGTAGTGAGGTCTTCTGGTTTACCATCGTTTTTACAGTTATCAAAAAATTGTTTTTTTACCTTTAGGAATTCTTCTCTAGACCGAAATTTACCAGACATACCACGACGCAACATGTCAGCTTCACCTAAAGTTAGACCGCCAAAGTAATGCGCTACTTTAATAACATCTTCCTGATAAACCATAACACCATAGGTCTCTGGCATAATATCCAATAACACTGGATGGGCATCTTTACGACGTTCAGGATGTCTGTAACGCATAATGTATTCACGCATCATTCCAGATTTTGCAACACCAGGGCGAATAACAGAACTTGCAGCTACCAATCCCAAATAATTATCAACTTGTAGTTTTTTGAGAAGCATGCGCATGGCAGGAGATTCTACATAAAAGCATCCTATAGCTTTAGCATTGCGTAACAAATTTTTAATTTTCTCATCTTGTTTGAAACGCTTGATATCATGGATATCAATAGGTGTTTTTTTAGGATGATTATAGGCTGCAATATTTACAGCATCCTTTATTTTGCCTAAACCACGCTGACTTAAAATATCAAACTTGTAAAGACCAATGTCTTCTGCAACAACCATGTCAAACTGTGTAGTAGCAAAGCCTTTAGGTGGCATAAACGTCGCGCCATAAAAGTGAATTGGTTTTTCTGAAATAATAATACCTCCTGCATGAATCCCTAAATAATTTGGAAAACCATTAATGTAGGTGCTGTATTTTAGAACTAATTGCGATAGCCTATCTAGTTG
>CAZRDG010000090.1:0-8711 GCA_964598775.1 uncultured Lacinutrix sp. | reverse complement strand
ATGCTAAATTTTTTAATTTTTGAATCATCAACTGATAGAGTAATTTTTTCATTGTCAAAAATCTTAATGTTATCATTATTATAGGCGGCAGACGAAATATCTAAATCACCATCACTATCAAAATCTGCAAAAGCAATAACAAATGCTTGGCTTTGAGTATTATCAATTACATCTTCAGCCGCGAAAGATCCTGATCCATTATTTTTATACCAAACAATATCATTTCCAGCTCCTGATGCTCCGCTACTTAAAACAACGTCTTTCAAAGTGTCATTATCTAAATCTTCAAAAGCTATTGTGGCTGGATTTGCAATTGTTGTAGTAAATACGGTTTCAGAATAAGTAGCAGGTCCATCAACAACTCCTGTCCTGTTATACCAAGACGCATTGGCATATAAATCTGATGCTAAAATGTCCATATCTGTATCGCCATCAACATCAGCAATTTTTATACTCCAAACATAATCTTTAGTATTATTTGCAACAGGATTAGCATCAGCTGTAAAAACACCATTTCCATCATTATAAAAAGTTTCGATTCTACTGTCAATTGTTCCTGGTGTAAAGCTAATTGCATTACTGATTACCGCATCAACATCTCCATCGCCATCAATATCCGCCATATCAAAAGCCGCTGGATTTGTTATTGTATTATCAATTATTTTTTTTGATCCAAAATTTCCAGAACCGTCATTGTCAAACCATACTACCTCATTGCCATCGTATGCGGAAACAGCTACATCAGGAGTCGAACCAGCATCAATATTTGAAACAAGTACAGGTCCAGAACCATTTACAGCACCTATAGTTTGCATCGCTCCAAATCCTCCGGCTTGATTGTTTGGATACCAAATAACACTAGTGTAAGTACTTAGAATAACATCGTTATAAGTATCATTGTTTAAATCTGCAATCGCCACACCATTTGGGAATGAATGTCCACCAGCACCTATAGCCATTGGTGTACCAAAATTACCGGAGCCATCATTTTTAAGCCAGCTGAAAGTACCATTGCCAGATGAAGCAAATAAAATATCATCATGACCATCTTTGTCAATATCTCCAGTTGCAATAGCATAAGGATCGTCTGAAGCTGTTAATGATAAGGTTTGCTTCAAAGTAAATGTGGTTTGAGCGCTAATAAAAGCTTGGCTAAAAATGAGAGTTAGCAAAAGTAATACTCTTTTCATAATGTGTCGATTAAGTTTAATATTCAGTTTTTCTTGTTAATGTATTCATTATAAGTTACCAATCATATCTTCTGGTTTAACCCAAGCATCATATTCTTCAGCAGTGACATAACCTAATTTAATAGCTTCTTCTTTAAGAGTCGTTCCATTGTTATGAGCTGTGTTAGCAATTTCAGCTGCTTTGTAATAACCGATTTTGGTGTTTAATGCTGTGACTAACATCAAAGAGTTATTAAGTAATTGTTTAATAACTAAATGGTTAGGCTCTATTCCTGAAGCGCAATGTACGTTAAAACTTTCACAAGCATCACCTAAAAGCTGTGCAGATTGCAACACATTAGCTGCCATCATAGGTTTAAATACGTTTAATTCATAATGACCTTGTGTACCTCCAACTGTTACTGCTACATCATTTCCCATCACTTGTGCACAGACCATCGTTAAAGCTTCACATTGCGTCGGATTTACTTTCCCTGGCATAATGCTACTTCCTGGTTCGTTAGCCGGAATAATTATCTCTCCAATACCAGAACGAGGTCCAGAGGCCATCATTCTAATATCATTGGCTATTTTGTTCAAAGAAACAGCTAATTGTTTTAAAGCTCCATGTGTTTCAACGAGTGCATCATGTGCAGCAAGTGCTTCAAATTTATTGGAGGCAGTAATAAATGGTAAACCAGTAAATTCGGCAATATATTTGGCTACTAAAACATCATAACCTTTTGGTGTATTAAGTCCTGTACCTACTGCTGTTCCACCAAGAGCCAATTCACTCAGGTGAGGTAAAGTATTTTTTAAAGCTTTTAGTCCATGATTTAATTGAGAGACATAGCCTGAAAATTCCTGACCTAAGGTCAATGGCGTTGCATCCATGAGATGTGTTCTTCCAATTTTCACAACATCTTTAAAATCATTAGATTTCTGTTGAAGCGTATTTCTTAATGATTCAATACCTGGAATGGTTACTTCAACAATTTTTTTATAGGCCGCAATGTGCATTCCTGTTGGAAAAGTGTCGTTTGATGATTGTGATTTGTTTACATCATCATTAGGCTGTATAGTTTTTTCTCCTTCACCAATAGTCTTGCCTGCTAGTTGATGAGCTCTATTGGCAATCACTTCATTCACATTCATATTGCTTTGGGTTCCAGAGCCAGTTTGCCAAATCACTAAAGGAAATTGGTCGTCATGTTTCCCATCAAGTATTTCCTCACAAACTTTAGCAATTAAATCTCTTTTTTGCTCTGAAAGAACGCCAAGTTCGCAATTGGTAAATGCAGCGGCCTTTTTTAAGTATGCAAATCCATACACTATTTCTAATGGCATCGACGCAGGTGTTCCGATTTTAAAATTATTTCTTGAGCGCTCGGTTTGCGCTCCCCAAAGTTTATCAGCAGGCACTTCAACATTGCCCATTGTGTCTTTTTCTATTCTAAAACTCATTGTAATTATAACATTTAATGTAACAAAATTACAATTTATTGGGCTTTTGTTTTAGTGATTAACAGTTTATTTGTTAGGAATATATTGTTAATAAACTATGGCTCATATCCTGTTAATAATTCTCATTTTTACTGTTGTGTAACAAAATTTGTTGCATTATCTTTGTGCAAGATTTATAAAACACACCAATTATGTTTGATTTTGATCAGTATTTAGGATTTTTAGCATTTTTATCTATACTAACCTTAGGATTTTGGTTAATGATATTTTTATTGACTTTTGTTATTCCTTATTGGATTGGTGGAGCCCTTATTGAAAGATTGAAAGAAATTAGAGCAGAGAAAAAGGCAAAGCGTCAAGCATAACTTAGAATTAAAATTATTAGTATATAAAAAAAGGAAGCCAAATGGCTTCCTTTTTTAATTAGGTATAGTATTAAATTATGTGCCTGAAAACTCCATCATGTCATCGCCTCCACCATTATCTTGACGATTTCTTTCTTGCCTTTTCTTCTGGTTAAATCTGTATGTGAACGAAAGTGTATACGTACGTTGACGCCATTGGAATTCACTATCTGAATTAAAAGTAGGAGTAAAGGACTCACTAATACGTTTTCTAGAATTGAATACATCACTAACATTAAAAGCTAAAGATGCATTATCTTGAAATAAGTCTTTGCTAAAGGCTAAATCGGTAGAAAAAATACCTTTATTTTTACTTTGCGCAGTTTCGCTTGGTCCTCCATAAAACATTCTAGTTTGCCAATCAATATTACCAGGTAAGGTATATTTATTATTTAAGCGAATGAACCAACTTAAGTTTTCTGCATCAAAATTTTGACCTTCAAAATCACCTCTTGTTATAGATTGAAAAAGGTTGAAATTTCCATTGACATTCCAATCTTTACTTTGTCTATAGTTTAGGGTAAATTCAAAACCAAAACGATCATTGGTTGCTAAGTTAACTGGACCTCTTCTAATAACTGGAACCAGATCATAATCTTCTTGAAATTGCTCAAAATCAGGATCGTTTTCACTTATGGTTTGATTTGTTTCAAAAATATAGAACAAATCTGTTGACCTTACAATAAAGTTGAATGAATTGGTCTCATGTTGAAAATAAGTAGATGCACTCAAGGTGACCTTTCCAAATCTATTAATATAACCTATATCAAAAGCATCAGAAACACTTGGGTCAAGATCAGGATTTCCTTGAAAAATGCTAGTTGCGCTACTTCTTGATGGAAATGGATTGATAAATCTAGATCGTGGTCTACGTATACGTCTGTTATATCCAAAAGTCACACTTTCCTTTTCAGACAACTCATAAGAAAGATTTAAAGTAGGAAATAGTTGATTGTATTCTTTTTTCTCAAAATCAGCACTTGTTTTTTGATTTATTGTTATTCGAGTGCCTTCATAACGTAAGCCTAGTAAAAAAGAAAATTTATCTCCAATTTTATTCCCATATTGTGAATAAAATGCATTAACATATTGCTTGAAATCCAAATTATTACTAAGATCTAAATTAGTAAAAAAAGTTTGTCCTTCATCGTTAGTATTTTCTACTAAAAAATCTGAATTCAAATTTTGAAACTCACCACGATAACCTAATTCAAACTGACCGCTTTCTCCAATTGGCCTAACAAAGTCAGATTGAAGTAAAATTCTATTTTGCTCTTCTTGTGTTTCAACGTTTTCAACATTTATTCCATTTTGATTTATTAATGATGTTTCATTTTCATTGCTATTTTCATATTGAAAGTCTACAGTTAGTTTGTGATCACTTTCACCATTAAATTGTTTATCAAAATTTAACGAATATTGTAATGTTTTGTCGTCTTCAAATTGAGGGTCTATTCTAATATTTCTCGTTAATACATTATTTTCATCAATCTCATCAAGAACATTTTTGGAATTACTTTCATTATCACTATTTCTATATACTAATGCAGCGGTTAAAGAAGATGTGTCATTGATATACCATTCTACACCAAAGTTAGTATTCAATCCTTTATTAGTACGATCAAAGTTTCTCGTTTCATTTAAAAATGTATTTGGCGCATCACCATTCAAGAATTCAGTATTTGAAAATGAATTTCCTGGATTTTCTCTGTAATTATATCCAGTAGTATTAAAGAAATTTAAGTCTCCTGTTCTATAATTTATATTTCCGGAGACACCTGCTTGTTTTGGATAGCCAGTATTTAAAGTCACTGCACCATTCAATCCTTGTAGTTTACTTCTTCTTAAAATAATATTAAGAATTCCAGCAGAGCCTTCAGCATCATATCTTGCAGATGGTGAAGTAATAACTTCAACTCGCTCAATAGATTCGGCTGGTAATTGACGTAAAGCGTCTGTAGAATTTAAACCAACTAAGCCAGAAGGTTTACCATTTATTAAAATACGAACATCGTCATTTCCTCTAAGTGAAACATTTCCTTCAACATCAACCGAAACCGAAGGTACGTTATCCAATACATCGCTTACAGTTCCTCCTCTAACAGTTAAGTCTCTTCCAACATTATAAATTTTCTTGTCTAACCTGAACTCAACAGTAGTTCGTTCTGCAATAATTTCAACTTCGTCTAATGAAGCCACATCTAAGGCAAGTGAAAATGTTCCTAAATTAGTATCTTCTGTTAATCTTTTATCCTCAATAGTTTGGGTTTTAAACGATATGTATTCAATACGAATATCATAAGTGCCAGTTTGGACTGGAATGCTGAATTTACCTCCTGCATCTGTAATACCTCCAGTGATAATTTTATTTTCTTTTTTGCTGAAGACAGCAATGGTGGCATATTCTAAAGGTTCTTTGGTTTCGTCGTCAATCACATTTCCAGTAATAATGACTTCTTTTTGAGATTGAACACCTTGTGGACCTTGGGCCTTGGCAGTTGAAACGAATAATCCTAGAGTGAGGATGGTTAGAAATAGTTTGTTCATGTATATTTTTTGCAGATTTGACCGCAAAAGTAGATTAAGGTTTAAATCACTTTGGTTAAACTTGTGTTAAAAGAAATTAATGTTTTGTTAATGAAAAACAAAAAAAAGATAAACAAACTATATTACGTCTAGAATTTTTTCTGGAGGCCTACCTACTACTGCCTTGTTACCATTAACTACTATAGGACGCTCGATTAATTTAGGATTTTTAATCATTACATCGATTAATTCCTTATCAGTAAAAGTTAAATTTTTAAAGTTGTCTTTCCAGAGGGATTCATTTTTACGTATAAGTTCGATAGGTTTTATGCTAAGAAGTTTAATAATATCACTAAGCTCTTTAGCATTTAGCTCTTCATCAAGATATTTTATTACTGTAAAATCAGTAGTTTCAGCTTCAAGAATATTTAAAGCTTCTCTTGATTTACTACATCTAGGATTATGGTAAATTTTAATCATAGTGTTTGAATTAAGATTCTTGTTTTTGACCCATCATCATCAAATAGGATTTTAAAAATTCATCAATATAGCCATCCATTACAGCATCAACATTCCCTGTTTCATGTCCTGTTCTTACATCTTTCACCAATTTATAAGGATGCATGACATAATTCCGTATTTGGCTGCCCCATTCAATTTTCATTTTACCAGCCTCAATATCGTCACGTTGAGCCATCTGCTTTTGGAGTTCAATTTCGTACAACTGAGATTTTAACATTTGAAGCGCTCTAGCTCTATTATCATGTTGAGAACGAGTTTCAGAACAAGAGATTTGAATACCAGTCGGTTTATGAGTTAGCTGAACCTTAGTTTCTACCTTATTGACGTTTTGTCCACCTGCTCCACTTGAGCGAGCAGTAGTAATTTCAATATCTGCAGGATTAATGTCTATCTCAATAGTATCATCAACCAAAGGATACACATAAACTGAAGCAAAACTCGTGTGTCGTTTGGCATTACTGTCAAAAGGAGAGATTCTAACCAATCGATGTACTCCATTTTCACCTTTTAACCATCCAAAAGCATAATCACCTTCAATTTCTAAGGTTACTGTTTTTATTCCAGCAACGTCACCTTCTTGAAAGTTAAGTTCTTTTACTTTAAAGCCACTTTTTTCGGCATACATCAAATACATACGCATGAGCATACTAGCCCAATCACAAGATTCTGTACCTCCAGCTCCAGCTGTTATCTGCAATACAGCACTTAAACTGTCGCCTTCTTCAGATAGCATATTCTTAAACTCTAATTTTTCAATTTGAAATAAGGCCTGATCATATCTGTTTTCAACATCTTCAGCAGAGGCTTCAGCTTCTTTGAAAAACTCATAAATAACTTCAAGGTCTTCAACTAAAGTTTTTGAAGTGTCGTAATCTTGAACCCAGCTTTTCTTCTCTCGAAGTGATTTCATGACAATTTCTGCTTCTTTGGAATCATTCCAGAAATTTGGATCAAAAGTTTTTTCTTCCTCGTTATGTATTTCTATTAATTTGGCATCTAAGTCAAAGATAGTGCCTTAGTTTATCAAGGCGTGTATTGAGATCTTTAATTTGATCTGATGTTATCATAATGAAATTTTTAACAAAAATAGGATTATTAAATCTTGTTAAAAAAATAATATTAGGATTTTTCATGTTTTATGTCCTGATTTATTTATGTAGATTTATACTCCAATTTTTTAATCATCTTTTATAAAAAACCAACAACTTCATATAAAATGAAAAAACTACTAACATTTTCAGTATTTGCCCTTTTTGTATCATTTGCTATGGCACAAAACTCAAATGACAAACCATTAAAAAAGTATAATGGTTACTTTAATTTCTCTTATGACGAGTCAGAAGACAAAATTTTATTGGAAATTAAAGATTTAGATAAAGAGTTTTTATATGTAAGTTCCCTATCAAGTGGTATTGGTTCAAATGATATTGGCTTAGACAGAGGGCAATTGGGTGGTGAACGTGTTGTAAAGTTCATCAAAGCAGGAAATAAGTTACTATTGGTTCAGCCTAATCAGGATTATAGAGCATTAACAAATAACGATTTAGAGCGCAAAAGTATAGAACAAGCCTTTGCAAAATCTGTGTTGTTTGGTTTTCCTGTGAAAGAAGAAAAAAATGGCGTTTATACAATTGATTTAACTCCTTTTTTAATGCAAGATACTCATGGAGTTTCCAATACATTAAGAAGATCAGGCGAAGGTTCTTATGGTTTAGACACAAGTAAAAGTGCCATTTGGTTGGAGCGAACTAAGGCCTTTCCGAAAAATGTTGAATTTGATGTCATGTTAACCTTTAAAGGTGATGCAACTGGACGAAATTTAAGAAGTGTGACACCAACAAGCTCATTGGTTACAGTTAATCAACATCATTCATTTCTAGAATTACCAGATAATAATTACCAACCACGTGTATTTGATGTGAGAAGTGGGGCAATTTCAATGTCCTATATGGATTATGCAACGCCTGTTCAAGAGCAAATAGTTAAACGTTTTGTGGTACGTCATAGATTACAGAAAAAAAATCCTGGTGCTGCTAAAAGTGAAGTTATAGAACCAATTATTTATTATTTAGATAATGGAACACCTGAACCTATTCGTTCAGCTTTATTAGATGGAGCAAAGTGGTGGAATCAAGCCTATGAAGCTGCAGGCTTTATCAATGCCTTTCAAGTTAAAATGTTGCCAGATGATGCAGACCCTCTGGATTGTAGATACAATGTCATACAATGGGTTCATCGTTCTACCAGAGGTTGGAGTTATGGTGCTAGCGTAACAGACCCAAGAACAGGCGAAATTATTAAAGGACATGTGAGTTTAGGAAGTTTAAGAGTGCGTCAAGATTTCTTGATAGCTCAAGCCTTGCTGAATAAACCATTTGCAGAACGCGATGATAACTATCAACCAATGTTAGATATGGCGCTAGCTAGAATCAGGCAGTTAAGTGCTCATGAAGTTGGACATACCATAGGTTTTGCACACAACTTTGCTGCTAGTACGAATGGAAGAGCTTCAGTGATGGATTATCCTCATCCAACCATTACACTTAAAAATGGAGAGGTAGATGTAAGCAATGCTTATGCAGTTGGTATTGGTGATTGGGATAAAGTAACCGTTGCTTACAGTTAT
>CAZRDG010000089.1:0-8723 GCA_964598775.1 uncultured Lacinutrix sp. | reverse complement strand
CTAAGAAGTTAATGTTGAAGGGTTTCATACTAATTATTTCACACGAACACTCTTTGGGACAAGTTTGGTATAATCGCCATGATTTCTAATCACATCTCTTACAATCGATGAGGATATATAAGATGTGTTTGCAGAGGTCAATAAAAATACGGTTTCAATAGGAGCCAAATCTCTATTGGTATGAGCTATGGCCTTTTCAAATTCAAAATCGGCTGGATTGCGTAAGCCGCGTAAAATGAATTCGACACCAATTTTCTTACAAAAGTCAACCGTTAAGCCTTCATAAGTCGTCACTTTTATTTTGGGTTCATCAGCAAAGGTATCTTCAATAAACTTTTTACGCTCATCTACTGTGAACATGTATTTTTTATCAGCATTAATACCAATAGCAACAATAACTTCATCAAAAAGCGTAACGCCTCTTTTTATAATATCGTAATGACCTAAAGTAATAGGATCAAATGACCCTGGAAATATGGCTCGTTTCATATTACTAAAATAACGCTTTTATTTTAATGCTTCTTCAATAGCATTTCCAAACAATTCTTTCAGTGAGATTCCTACAGCAGCAGCTTGCTGAGGTAAAATACTCGCTTTTGTAAATCCTGGCACTGTATTTACTTCCAGTAAATGCGGTTCACCATCTTTAAAAATATATTCACTTCTTGAAAACCCTTTCATTTTTAAAATTTCATACACCTGTTTAGCAACCTTATTCACTTTGGTTTCTTGCTCTTTAGTGAGTCGTGCTGGTGTGATTTCTTGAGATTCGCCAAGGTATTTTGCTTTATAATCAAAGAAATCATTATCACTTACAATTTCAGTAATTGGTAAAACTTTCACTTCACCTTTATATGTAATAACTCCAACAGATACTTCCGTGCCATCCAAGTACGATTCTATGATAATTTCATCATCTTCTTCAAAGGCAACTTCAATAGCATTTTGTAGCTCCTCTTTTTTATACACTTTAGTGATTCCAAAACTACTACCAGCTTTATTGGCCTTCACAAAACATGGTAATCCCACTTTTTTAATGATAGCGTCTTCATATATGTTATCTCCAAGGTTTACATAATATGACTCAGCAGTTTTAATTCCGTAAGGTTTTAAAACACTTAAACAATCACGTTTGTTAAAGGTTAAGGCAGCTTGATACATGCCACAACTGGTTTGAGGAATATCGAGTAATTTAAAATAAGCTTGCATAAAACCGTCTTCTCCTGGAGAGCCATGAATGGCGTTAAAAACGCAGTCAAAGGTTATTTTAGAACTATTGATAGTAACAGAGAAATCATTTTTATCAATCGGAAATTCTTGTTCAGCATCATCTACATAAACCCATTTGTCTTTAAAAATGTGAATTCTAAACAAGTTATATATTTCACTATCTAAAGCTTCATAAACTACGTTTCCGCTTTTCAATGAGATTTCATATTCACTTGAATAGCCTCCCATAATTATGGCAATATTTTTTTTCATTCGTGGTTACCTGGTTTTAGCAAATAGTTAGCCATTCAATATGTGTAAACATTTTACGTTTTGTAAAAATATCATTTATTTTATCTAAACGAAAAACCTTTTGGGTTTTATATAACGTATATTAACTAATGTTAATTGAATTTTATTTTAAAACATAAATTTGATTAGTTTTGCAAATATTTACAATCTATGAGTATCATTCAGTTCTTAAAAAGTAAAGTGTTTTTAAAACAACTTGGTTTAGCGTTACTTGCGCTAATAGTATTGAGTTTTTTAACGCTTCAATGGTTAAAATTTTCTACAAATCATGGTGAGTTTGTTGAGGTGCCTGAATTAACAGGTAAATCGTTAGACGTTGTAGAGATTGAAATTAAGGACAATGATTTGCAAATGGTTGTGCAAGATTCTGCTAATTACAATCCAGATTATCCGAAATATTCTGTTATAGAACAATCACCAGAAGCAGGTTCTTTAGTTAAAGAAAATCGCAAAATATATCTTATTTTAAATCCATCAGGATATCGAAAAATAGGAGTTCCAAATATTATTCGTCGTACGTTCAGACAAGCAAAGCCAACACTAGAAGCCTTAGGTTTTCAGGTAGGGAATATTACGTATGCTAATGATATTGGTAAAGACGAAGTGCTTGAGTTAAGGTATAAAGGCGAAACCATAACACCTGGAACCTTACTTGAAAAAACGTCTAAAATTGATCTGGTTTTAGGTAATGGAAACAGGTCTTCACAAATTCCTTAAGATGGAGGAAGAGCTTCAAGACGACTATAACAATCTATACGAACATTATTCATTTGTAGCTGAAAAAGGTCAGCAACCCTTGCGTATTGATAAGTATTTGATGAATTTCATTGAAAATGCTACGCGGAATAAAATTCAGGCTGCTGCAAAAGAAGGGAGTATATACGTAAATGGGGAACCTGTAAAGTCAAATTACAAGGTAAAACCCTTTGATGAAATAAAAGTGTTATTTGCCCATCCTCCTCATGAATATTTATTAGTACCTGAAGATATTCCAATTGATGTTGTTTATGAGGATGACGATGTTTTAGTAGTGAACAAACCAGCAGGAATGGTGGTTCATCCAGGACATGGTAATTATTCTGGAACTTTAATTAATGCTTTGACTTTTCACTTTGATAACTTACCAAGTAATTCGAGTGAACGTCCCGGATTGGTGCACAGAATTGATAAAGACACTAGTGGTTTATTAGTGGTTGCGAAAACCGAAGAAGCCATGGCGCATTTATCAAATCAGTTTGCTGAAAAAACAAGCGAACGTGAATATGTGGCATTGGTTTGGGGAAATGTTGAAGAGGATGAAGGTACAATTGAAGGCAACATAGGAAGACATCCAAAAAACAGATTACAAAACACAGTGTTTTTTGATGACGAAGCAGACAGAGGTAAACCCGCTGTAACCCATTATAAAGTATTGGAGCGTTTTGGTTATGTTACTTTGGTGTCTTGTAAATTGGAAACAGGTCGTACACATCAAATACGTGTGCATATGAAGCATATAGGGCACACCTTATTTAATGATGAGCGTTATGGAGGCGAACTCATTTTAAAAGGAACAACCTTTACCAAGTATAAACAGTTTGTTGAAAATTGCTTCAAGGTATTACCTCGTCAGGCATTACATGCCAAAACATTAGGATTTGTACATCCAAAAACAGGTGAGTTTATGCGTTTTACATCAGAAATTCCTGAAGATATGCAACAATGTATTGAAAAATGGCGCAATTATGCGAAGCATCAAGATTAATAGTATTCGTAATTATACACTTTAGTTACTCCAGAAAGCGATGTCCTAGTTTCCTGAATTGGATAACCATTTTCATCATAAATAAAAATAGAATTGTAGCTATTGCTTAGCATTAAGTTATCATTTTGATCCCATGCATTATATTCAATAATATTGTGCTTTTTTTCAAATGAAGGCCAAGGATTTAATGATTTAAGATAATTATGTTTGTCGTCTTTAATAGTTTCATATCTATACTTTAGACTTCCATCATATAGTTCTATAATGGAATTGTACTGTGTAAACGTTATAGATTTTGTAAGACCACAATTTTCGGATGAATACTTATTTAAATAAGAGTAGTTAATGTTGTCGTTCAAATCAAATTCTACATATTTTATGGTGTTTGAACTGGTCAAATAACTTTTTGTTTTTGATGCTATTAAACCACTTAAAGTTTTAATAACAGTATCATTTGAATATTCAAATAATGCAAAGCCATAAATACCGTTTCCAGAAAAACTGGATTGCGACATTATTTTCCCATCAGGATAATAATCAAAACTATATGAAAGATTGTTATCAATATAGATGTTTCGTAACAACTGAATTTCTGTTGTTAAACTATTATCGATGTCATTACCATCTGTGTAGCAGGAAATGAATAATAAAACACCAAGGAGTAATGTTAACTTTTTCATAATGTGATTGGTGTGGATATATTATTAAGATGATTAATAATCAAAAAGGTTGCGTAAGAGTTTTTATAAATACCAGACAAATAGTTAAAATGAAAAGAAAAAAATGTTTCAAAATAGGCATATTCAGCAATGAATTGTAACTTTGAACAAGAAGAAAAAGTTATTCTATGAAATTAGTATTATCACCAGCCAAATCGCTCGATTTTGAAAGTAAATTGCCAACGACGAAAACTTCAGAATCCTGCTTTTTAAAAGAGTCTGAGCGTTTAAATAAATTGCTAAAAAAGAAATCCGCTAGAAGCTTATCTAAACTTATGAGCATATCACCAGCTTTGGGCGAATTAAACTATGAACGTAATCAAGGATGGCAATTGCCGTTTACAAAAGACAATGCTAGACAAGCCATTTACGCGTTTAGTGGCGATGTGTATCGTGGTTTGGATGCCTATACAATTCCTAAAGATAAAATAGAAAAGGTACAAGATACAGTGCGTATTATTTCTGGATTATATGGTGTTTTAAAACCTCTAGACCTAATGCAACCTTATCGACTAGAAATGGGAACTAAATTTCCTGTTGGTAAGAATAAGAATTTATACGAGTTCTGGAAGCAAAAAATTACACAAACATTAAATGATGAGCTTGAAGAAGGTGAATTGTTTTTAAACCTTGCCAGTAATGAATATTTTAAAGCAATCGACGTTAAGGCTTTAAAAGTACCTGTGGTTACAGCAACATTTAAAGATTTTAAAAATGGTGAGTACAAAACCATTATGACCTTTGCTAAGCTAGCGAGAGGCTATATGACACGTTACATTATTGATACCAATGCAAATACGATTGATGATTTAAAAGGCTTTAATTATGAAGGCTATGGATTTAGTGAAGCTATGTCTTCGGAAACCGAATTAGTGTTTATTAGGTAAATGTTTCTTCACAAACATCCTTACCAGCCTTTTATACATTATTGATACCAATGCAAATACGATTGATGATTTAAAAGGCTTTAATTATGAAGGCTATGGATTTAGTGAAGCTATGTCTTCGGAAACCGAATTAGTGTTTATTAGGTAAATGTTTCTTCACAAACATCCTTACCAGCCTTTTATACAAAAAGATACAACGAAGCTTATAGTTGGTACTTTACCGCCACCTCGCTTTTCAACTGGTGAGCTATTGGAGAAAGATGTTGATTTCTGTTATGGAAGTTATTACAATTCACTATGGTTATTTATTGATAAGATTCATAATCTTGGACTGCGTTATGACAATTCTCAAGAAGCCATAGAAGAAAGGAAACAATTTCTAAAAAAACATAGAATTGGTGTTTGTGATATTGTTGAAAGTGCCGAACGCGAAAAAATTAACGCTTCAGACTTAGGGATGCAAAACATTGTTTTACGTGATGTTATAGGTTATTTAAGGCAGTATCCAAATATCGATACTTTGTTATTTACAGGAGGGAATAGTAAAAATGGACCTGAATATTTTTTTAGAAAACATATAAGGAATTACAATTTAAAACTGCGATTGATTTATAATGAAATCCCGAGAATTCATGAATTTTCATTATGTAATCGAAAAGTTAAAACGGTGTCATTAACTTCAGGTTCTGGAGCTGCCAATATATCAATAAGTAGAATTCCTTTGTACAGACAATTAAAAGCTAAGAGCCCAGACTTTAATACTTTCGATTTTAGAGTGATGCAATACAGTGAATATTTATAAGATTATTTGTTAACTTAGAACAATTAATTAATTCACACTCATGAAAACACTAACTATCCTTGTTGTTCTTGCTCTTTTTCAATTTTCCAGTTTTGCTCAAGATTCTTTACCACCTTATTTAGAAGGTAAAATAAAATATCCAGCCTTCAAATTGCATAATTATATGGGAGTTATTGATACTGATAATACTGTTTTAAAGTATAATTCTGCAATTGACTATAAGGTCGTCGTTGATGTTTATGATAAAATAAAAGATTCTACCCAACTAGCTGGTACATTGCGTGAAGTTGGACGTTCGTATAATTTGAACATTGCCAATGGCGTACCAAAGGAAAAATTAAAAATGGCAGTTGTGATTCATGGTTGGGCTGTTTATGCCGTATTAAATGATGAAGCTTATGAGAAAAAATATGGGATTAAAAATCCAAACCTTGAGGCGTTAAAACTATACAAAGAAGAAGGAATTGAATTTTATATCTGTGGTCAGAATTTAGGATTTTTTAATATTCCTCAAGAAGATTTAGCGACTGAAATAGATATCTCAATTTCTGCTAAAACAGCATTAATTACGCTAGATCAATTAGGTTATTCTTACTTAAATGTCAACGAAGATTAGTATGTTTTAGACCAAACAGAATATATGATATAAAGTAAGCCAGGAATAGCAAATGCACTTATAAGTATATTTGAAGCCAATTCTGGCCTAGTTATGTGAAGTAAAATCATGCTTCCAACAGTAATTAGCCCTCCAAACCCTTTCCATTTAAAAGCGATTAACAAGCCAAAGATAGTGCTTATTGGAAATAAAAGTAAGGACAGAACATCCGATGTTTTTATCATCACAGTTTTAGAATCCGTACTCAATAATTCACCAATAGTCATAAACAACAAAAAAGCAATAACTGCAGAGCCTAAAAGTCTGGCTGTCCATAGTATTATTGTTAAGCCTTTTTGTTTTTTTACAACCATACCTTAGTCATAATAATTAATGCTAATTATTACTAAGATAGTTAATTATGTTTAACAATAAGATGTAAATCAGGTAACTTTTTAAAAATTAGACCATTACAGTTGTTTAAACATGTGAAATTAATACTTGTTTTTGTTGTACTCTAAAATTTCTATAGGAAGTTGTTTTCCTTTATTTTTGGCCAAATACCTTCGTAAAACACCACCTTTTATGTGGTTAATATCAAATTCAATAAAAAAAGCATTAGGATCTACTTTATCAATTACACGATGCATTTTCCTAATATCTATTCGGTTAATTACAGAGTGAATAATATTAAAATCATATGTTTCTCCATTGCTTCCATACCCTTTTTCACCTTTATAGATAGTCATTCCTGCTCCAAGCTCATTGATTATTGCAGATTTGATTTCATTGTGTCGTTTTGAAACAATCATCACACCAATGAAGTCTTCAAACCCTTCAATAAGCAAATCGATTACTTTGGCTGTGACAATATAAGTCAGAATAGAGTACATTGCTATTTCAACTGAAAGTACAAAAGCTGTAATACTGAATAAAATGATGTTGAAGTACAAAATAATTTGTCCAATACTAAAACCAAATCTATCATTTAAAAAAACTCCTAATATCTCAGAACCATCAAGTACTGCACCATTTTTAACAGTCAGACCAATACCTGAACCAACAAATAAACCTCCAAAAATAGAAATGAGCAGCTTATCTTCTGTAATAGTGCTGAATTCTACATAATGAATTACCAAAGCCAAACCAATAATGCTAAAAACAGATTTAGCTAAAATACGTTTTGATAATGTGAAGTAGGCTAATATTAAAAAGGGGATATTAATAAGCACCAAAAGGACAGATACATTTAAATTGTCAAATTGAGAATTTAAAAGAATGGCAGTTCCCGTAACACCTCCATCTAAAAAATCATTAGGTAATAGAAATGCTTTTAAACCAACACTAGCAAGAAAAATTCCTAATGCAATTTGAAAATATTCTGAAATGTTTGTGTAAACTGCTTTTTTGTTCATCAAGATTAGTCTAAAGAATTGAAATTAATATTAGGTTGAGTATTTAGTTTTGTTCTAGAAAGTTTTGTTCCAATCAGAGTAAAGTCGTCAGTGAAACCACAATTTTTAAGATAGAAACCATGATTCGCTGACCCACCAGAATAATCTAAACGCGCATCTTTTCTGGCTGTGGCATCTGCTGAAAATTTAGCTTCAGTAATTTCGTGCCAATTGCCTTTGCTATCGCGCATCCATTGGTTGTAAAACCCTCCACGACGTGATAGGGCTCCAGTATTCGGTATAAAATTCTCTAAAAACGAATAAGGTCTGGTTACATATGTATTGGTTTGAGGTCGTCTAAAACTTGCTATTAAATGCCATTTGTTAGTCTCAGGGTCAAAAAAATATGAGGTGTAATCAGTGGTGTTGTCAGAATTTGGTTTGACTTTAGTTAGAAAACCATATCGTGTTTGTGCTTTCCAATTAAACACTTTATAGCTTTGTCCACCAGAACCTTCATTGCCAAATTCACCAGTGGTGACACCTTCACCTTTTTTAAGTAATCTGATTTTTTGATCGTCCGGAATACTGTTTGGATCATCTGTTTTAAATGGACTCCAAATAGAAAACAGAATACGTCGTTCGGTTTCAGAATTAACTTGAATGCCAAAGTAGCCTTCTCCAAAACCGTTAGCCATAAAATAAGAACCAATAACATCTTGGTCTTGGTCTATTTCAATTTCGCTATACATCCATTCTATATCATCTGTTGGAGTTTCAAAGACTAAATGCGTTGAAGGACCACGTCTTCCAAAGTAAAAATCGTCTTTGATGTATTTCACCAAAGTACTGTCTTCTGGTTGTTTAAAAACGATACTTTTTACGTCTGCATAAGTTTCTGTTGTTTTTGATATTCCCTGAATATCTATATGATGATAACCTTTCCCTGAACTTGCATAATTGCCAACGTAAATGGTATCAAATTCTGAATTGTCAAGGTTTACAATTTCAGTTTGGTCATTAAAACTAATCTTTATTTCTGAGATCCCTTTTGCAATGAT
>CAZRDG010000088.1:0-8904 GCA_964598775.1 uncultured Lacinutrix sp. | reverse complement strand
ACAGCACTTCAATTTCAGAGTTCTTTTCAACACCTTCAATTGCAAAAATTTTGAAGTCACCATACTCATCAACATTCTTAACTTCTTTAATGTTGTCTTTATTTAAAACCGTTACTTTTCCCTGAGCATTGATGGTTCGCGCTTTGATATCTAAAACAGTAATAACTTCATACATCGGAATATAAACTGTGTTATGACGAGCAATGCCTTTGTCGTCATTAACTCGAGTAATGGTGTGATCAGTCTCGTAAACCTTAAGCATATCACCAAACATGCTTTTGGCATATTCAACCACATGTTTTTTAAGGATTCCAACCGAAGATTCTTTTTGTTCTTCTGTTGAAAGGGTATGTATTTCAGGAGTTTCGTTCCAATCATAGGTTTTATGAAACTGTGCGAAGCTATGGGTAGTAATTAGAAAAACTACAACTAAAATGCTGTTCTTTATCATTATATACGTTCTATTGTTATACTTTTTTTGTAGGCTCTAGTGAGGCTTTGAATGAAATCGTTCCAGGTTTCAAATTCACTATTATCAACACTAAGTGTATTGACGTAAATTAATTTATACTGTGTTATAATATTGCCTTCTTTAGAGTATGATATTTTAAAACCAAACTTTTCATTATCATATGTGAGCTCTTCAGGAATATCGCCAGCTTTATAACCTTCTGGTATTATAAAGGTTGTTACAAATTTCTTCTTGAATTTATGATCGATCTTCTTGCTAAACTTGCGGTCTTCAATATCAATTTTACTTTGAGATAGTGTTCTGTCGATATCTAAATTAATGAACGTTTTATTTACTACACTTTTAGCATAACTATCTATGTTCAAATTGTATTTCAATACCAAAGGTGTGTTTTTATTATCAAAATTATCTTTAGTTATATTGATGTAATTGGTTTTATTGTTGCCAAGAGCTAGCGTTGTGTTTAAATATTCTTCTTCAGTTTTATCGCCTTTTTTATAGGTATAATCAGAAATGAACTCTACTTTTTCATAACCAGTAAGAAAACGTGTTTCATCAACTTTAACCAAATTGTTTTCAATGGTAATTATACTATTTACCTCTGAAACGCTTTTATCCATATCCTGAACAGGAACCTTTATAATTTTAAATGAATCTTTATCAATACCAAGTAAGGCTTCTTTGGTTTGCGTGAAGGCACTAGGCATTCCATAAGGTACATAGCTATCTGTAGCATCTAAGAATATGGTATCGTTTTCAATAATGACTGTGGTAATCATATGGTTATCTACCATTGGAGTTGGTACTTCCCAATAGGAGTAGGGTCTATCACGAGTTCCAATCCAAGTTCTGTATGATTCTATACCAATGTGGTTAAGCATTTCGTATAAGAGATTTGCCATATCTTTACAGTCGCCATAGCGTTTGTCGCAAACACTGGAAGCACTGCGCGGAATAAAACCTCCTAAACCATCTTCAAATGCCACATATGTAATATTATTTTGAACCCAATTGAAAATAGCTTCAGCTTTTTCCTGTTTTGTTGATAACGATTTAGTGATATCCTCCGCAATCGTGTGCACTTTTTCCAGATTGTTTTCATCAATACTATCTACTAAGGTAGAATACCATTGATATAAATCTGAGACATCATTTAAAACGTTGTTGGTCTTGCCTTTATCCTCATAGTTTTTTATGTACAAAATAATATGAGGCAAATAATAAAGCACAGATTCACTTTGCGCTTCACCTTGAAAACCTTTCATGTTATTTACAGACCATGTGTACGTTTTGTTGTTCCCTTTGATTTCTTCTTTAAAATCAATAGGATAATCTTGGGTATTAAAATCAATATAACCAATTGATACATTTTTTGGAAATTCAATAGAGAGTTTAGTGCTCTCAGTAGGTACAAACGTTCCAAAACGGAAAAGCCCCAAAAAACGAGGGTCTTTAACAATTTCCTTATATTCTAAATGTATTTCAGCTCCAGCTTTTACAGCAGGAAACGTAAAGTTTTTACTCTCTTGATCACTGTAAAAAATGCCATTATCAAAAGCGCGTTTGGTTTCAATATAATCAACTTCAATTTTTTTATTTTCTTCTGGCAAATAGGTGAAAGCTTTAATATCTTCAATTACTGTAAAGCTATCATAGCCTATGGATTCGTTAGCAAAATACAATTTTTTTGCAGTCAAGAATTTACCTTGTTCAGAGAATGATTTTGTTATGTTAAAATTGCCATTATTTACCTTAATATCAATGTGTTCATGACGTTTTAGATAGATAAAATCTTCACCAGAAAAATTCTGTGATAGCGAGATAAGCGGAAATAGTAATGCAAAAATTAAGATGTTTTTCATGCAATGCATATTTTTACCAAAGATATTTTATTTGACACATTTAATTAACTTCAATCCGTTAAAAATAGTATAATTTTGAAGTTAATCACATAATACCAAAAATGATTCCAAAGTTTACAGCAGCACACAATAAATTTAAATTAAACGGTAGACATTATTCATTTAACGACTTAAAAGATGTTGCCTATAGCTTTATTAAAGAAGGTGAAGCTTATCAAAAAGAAATTGGCGAATTTTTATTACAATGGACAGATTCCAGCAAAACGGTCACAGTTAAAACGTCAGGTTCTACTGGGAAACCAAAATCGATTAAATTGAGTAAACAAGCGATGGTGTATTCTGCCATTTCAACTGGAGATTATTTTAAACTAGAACCCGGAAATTCAGCGTTAATGTGTCTGCCAGCTACATTTATAGCTGGAAAAATGATGATAGTAAGAGCTATTATTTTAGGTTTAAGGCTTGATTTGGTTGCACCAAACTCAAAGCCTTTGGAGTTGGTAAAAAAGAAATACATGTTTTCTGCAATGGTACCAATGCAATTACAGAATAGTCTTAAACATCTAGACAATGTTAGAACATTGATTGTTGGTGGTGCCAAAGTTTCAGACGACTTGTTAGCAAAGCTCCAAGAAAGTTCTACCACAGTTTATGCAACATATGGTATGACGGAAACTATTACACATGTTGCAGTAAAGAAACTTAATAAATTAAGAAAACTATCTACGTCTAAATATTTTGAAGTGTTGCCTAATGTGCAGATTTCGCAAAACAAAAAAGGTTGTTTGGTTATCGATGCGCCTTATTTAAGTAAGTCGTCAATAGTAACCAATGATCTGGTTAAGATCCATTCTAATAAAACCTTTGAGTTGTTGGGTCGATTGGATAATGTGATTAATTCAGGAGGAATTAAAATCCAACCAGAACAATTAGAAGCCAAATTAGCTCCTTACATTAAAGCAGATTTCTTTATTGCTTCTCAAGAAAATGAAGTTTTAGGCGAAGAGATCATTTTGGTTGTTGAAGGCAATGAACAAAAATTTGCTTCAAAAATTTTTAGTGACCTTCAAAAGCATGAAATCCCAAAGGAGATTATTTTTATTGAAACCTTTTACAGAACGACTTCTGGAAAAATCAATAGAAGCAAAACCTTAGATTTAGCTAAAAAGCTGAGTTAACTCATTCAAACACATACTTTACTCATTCCTGGTTTTATGGTTTAGAGGTTGAAACTAGTTTTATATCAAACTTTAAAACCGAAACCAGATGAAGACACTTATTACATTTATACTTTCAGCGTTCGTTGTAACGATAAGTATAGCTCAAGAAAAGAACATTGAGACTAAATCTGTTGAATTAGGTGACTTAATATCATTTATTGTAGACAATTATAATTTAGATTCAGAAAGCCAGAATATTACATTCTTAATTCAGGTAAATAATGATGAATTTTCAGGCGAAAACTTAATATTATTAAAACAAGGGTTTAAGCTTATTTCAGAGCGGTTAGATGAAGACAGTAAAGTTACTATTGTTGCTTACTCCAAGTTTAACGGTATAGCACTTAACAGTACACCAGCAAATGAAGTAAAACTAATACTTCACACACTATCTGATCTTAAAGGTAGTATTTCAGAATTTTACAATGATGGCATTTCATTAGCCTATAAAACTGCAGAGGATAACTATAATGAAGAACTTGACAATAGTGTTGTAATGATAAGAATTGATCAAAAGGCTCAAAATGAAATCGTTAATATTGAAGAAGAAGAGAAAAAGATAAAAAATAAAAAGAAAACTAATGCATTATTAGTTGCGGCATTAACACTTTTGCCAGAAGTAATTAATCTAATTAAAAATTAAACAACTTAAGTCAAGCCAAACTGTTGGTTGGTTATAATTTTTTCATAAGCAGGCTTGACCAAGGAGGAACATCAAAATATTGGAGTTCCTCTTTTATTGTTGCATACCAAAATAATAATCTGCAGATCTTTTGCCTGAACCATACAAGGTAAAAAACAAACACAATAACAAAGTTATAACGGATAGTAGTAACTCTGTATTTTGATTATCAACAGATAAGTTCACAATAATGGCTCCAATTAAAATAGGGAGCTGAGCAATGCTCGCCCAACGTGTTAGTAAGCCAACAAAAATCAATAAACCACCAACAAGATGAGCAGGTGCAATGTAATGAATGGCTACAATGCTTCCAGCTAAACTATCAGCAGATTCTACCATGTCATAAAGTTTTTGTGAGTTCCCTACAAATTGAAATCCTTTCACTACTAAAAATAGACCAAGAGCCATTCTAAGTATGTTAAGTGGCCAGTTGGTATGTCTGTTCGCCCACTTGTTTAGTTTTTTAATAATTCCCATGACTGTAGTTTTTAGAAAATTAACATCTTAAGATAGTGAATTTTTAAGAATTAATTAAAAATTTATTGACGTCATATACTTTTGATACTCTACGATTTATTAAATTGCTTTCTTAAACTTATCCAGATGAAAAAACTAACCATTTTACTATTACTTCTTACTTTTCAAATACAAGCACAGCATATACTTTCAGAAAAGGAACGTGCTATAGTTGTTGATGAAATCCTTGCAGATAGATTCAATAATTTGCTACCACAACTTATGGATCGTGCAAACATTGATATGTGGATTCTCATTTCAAGAGAATACAACGAAGATCCTGTTTTAAAAACCATGTTGCCTGCTACTTGGCTTAACGCTAGGAGAAGAACAATTATTTTGTTTTATAGAGACAGGGCCAAGAACACCATTGAAAAGCTAGCAGTGGCTCGTTATAACTTTGGAGATAATATCATTTCTGCTTGGGATAAAGACAAAGAACCGATACAATGGAAACGACTGATGCAGTTGATTGATGAACGGAATCCGAAAACCATCGGATTGAATTTTTCTAAACATTTTAATATTTCTGATGGACTAGATAAAACGGATTATGATGAGTTTATGGAATATTTACCTTCAAAACACAAGTCAAAAGTGGTATCTGCAGAGAAATTAGCAACAGGTTGGATTGAAACCAGAACAGAACGTGAAATGGTTATTTATAGTCAATTGGTAGATATTACGCATGATATTATTGCTGAAGCATTTTCGGAAAAAGTAATCACGCCAGGAATTACCACTACCACAGATGTTGAATGGTGGATGCGAGATAAAGTAACAGAACTTGGCTTAGAAACGTGGTTCCATCCTTCGGTCGATGTGCAACGCACTTCCGAAACTATTGGGAATCATTTGTACGCATTTTCTAATAGACCAGAGAATATGGTGATTCTGCCAGGAGATTTATTGCATTGTGATTTTGGAATTACGTATTTAAGACTTAATACCGATTGTCAGGAATTGGCTTATGTACTAAAACCTGGTGAAACGGAAGCTCCAAAGTTTCTAGTAGACGCCTTTAAAAAAGGGAATCAAGTACAAGATTTTTTAACCAATAATTTTGTGGCAGGAAAATCTGGAAATGAAATTTTATTAAAAGCTCTTAGTGAAGCAAAAGCAGCAGGTCTAAGGCCTTCAATCTATACACACCCACTCGGAAGTTATGGACATTCGTCTGGTCCAACTATTGGCATGTGGGACGCTCAAGGTGGAGTTCCAGGAGCTGGAGATTATCCATTATATCCAAATACAGTATATGCAATTGAATTGAATACGACGGTTACAATTCCGGAATGGAAACGTGATATCAGAATCATGTTTGAAGAGGCAGGATTTTTTGGTGAAGAAGGATTTAGATATGTTAATGGTCGTCAAACAGAATTATTACTAATTCCTAGAGTTAAAAAACATCAAGGAAATTAAAGTAGCCTTTGATCAAATTTTAGTAAATTGCGGCATAAAATTTGAATGATAGTTATTTAAAAAAATGAGAATGAAAAAATTAGGATTTTTAATAGTATTTGGAGCGCTGATTAACTTTAGTTTTGGACAAAATTTAGGGCAAATACAAAGAGGTCAACGAGGTTATGTTCCACCAATGGTATTAAATAATGAAACTTACATTGAAGTTGTTGAACCATACGAAGAGGTTGAGAGAATGATGCCAAAGTGTATATCTGTATTGCAGCTAGATGCATTTGAGCAGGAAATCATTAAAGGTATGCTGATAAAAAAGTTTGAAAGTCAGAATTTCATAGTCAAAGATGAAAAGAATACCAGAGAAGATAGAAAACGAAAATTTACAGCGTTGGATAAAGAATTCTTCACTGAACTAGGTACTATCTTAAGTCCAGAGCAAATTGAAGCTTATAAAAATATTGATTTTAAAGAGTCAAGTAAGGACAAGAAAAAACGAAAAAAGAACAAAAGAAATTGAAATCAAAAAAGGAAGGCTCAGCCTTCCTTTTTTGATTTATAGATATCAATTGGTTTAAGATTCTTATTATTAGAGTTTTTTAATCGATAAGGACTTGTCTCCGTTTGCTTTGCTACTTCAAATTATTATTTTTCTAATCATTTTTTTTGTAAATTTAAACAAACAAAATTTTCAATGCTATGAAGAATTTTATAATGCTAATTTGTGTTTATTTTTCTTTGCAAACAACTTTTGCTCAGAGAAATATTGATGTTTACTGGGACACTTCTTATTCAATGAAAGATAGAAACTTGAACAATGAGTTTCTATATTTAAATAATTACTTCAAAAAATACCCTGAAACTAATGTAAATCTTATCATGTTTAGCAATGAGATCATTCTAAACGAGAAATTTCAAGTGGTAGATGGAAATTGGTCAGCTTTAAAAAAAGAATTACAAAGCTCTATATATGATGGTGCTACCTATTATGATATTTCAAATAAAAATAATGCTGACGAGATTTTACTGTTTACGGATGGTAATGAAAATCTAAATGAACTCAATTCACCAAGCCAAATACCTATCACCATTGTATCTACATCAGTTTATACAAATACGACTAAACTTAAATTAGTTGCCGACTTGGCTTCTGGTTCTTTTGTTTATTTAAATAGAGATTTAAGAAGTGCAGCTGAAAAAGAAAAGGCAGAGCAAATTTCAAGTAAGACTATTGAAGAGGGCTTTGTTGAAGGTAACATTTCAGGAATAGAAGGTTCTCTGGCTAATGTGAGCATAATTAATAAGAATAGTAATGATGGAGTTGCATCTCTTGCTAATGGAAATTATAAAATAAAAGCAGATGAAGGAGATCTGTTAGTTTATACCTTTTTAGGAAAAAAGACAGTGAATGTTAGAGTAACTAAGGCAAATATCATAAATATTTTTATGCCAGATATTGAGCAAGATCTTGATGAGGTCGTTGTTACTACACGAAAAGCAGAAACAGATGAAGAGCTAGTAAATGTTGGTAATCAGGTTGTCGATAAAAAATCAATTGGTTACAGTGTTGAATCAATTAGTAGTGAGGATATTTCCGAACTGGATACCAATTTAGCTGGTGCTGTTAAAGGCCAATTTTCAAATTTTGAATTGCCAAATAGTACATTAGATCGAGTAGATATCAGTCAGTTTTTAGGAAGAGGAAAAAACATGAGTATACTTTTAAATCAGTACGGTTTGATTGTTATGGATGGAATGCCGTTAGGTCAATCTGAGTCTGAATTTGGAGGAATTAAATATGCTCAAGATGATGTTATTAATCCAGATATGATTGAGAGTATAACTTATTTAAAAGGTTTGGCTGCTACTAATAAGTATGGCACGTTAGGTAGAAATGGTGTATTATTAATAACCACTAAAAACGCCACTGCTGGTAAAGCAATTAATGAAAAAGAAATTGAATTAGGTACAACCGAAACTTATACAGGAAACGCTGAAATGATTAGTGATCTTCCTAGTACGCCATACATTAACGCTTTAAAGGTATCAAAATCTGTTGATGAGGCTTTTGATATTTATTTGACTCAGCGCAATAAGTATGGAGGTGATGCTTCCTTCTTTTTAGATGTTTATGATTATTTTAATGGTTGGAATAATGAAGTTGTATCTAATAGAATTTTATCTAATGTTTTTGAAATTGCTTATGATAATGATGTCGTTTTAAAAGCATTATACTACAAACAACAAGAAAATGGAGATTATGCAGCGGCTGTAAAAACTTTGGAGAGAATCGTTAAGCTTAAACCAAAAGATTCTCAATCATATAGAAACCTAGCTCTTGCTTATAACTATAACGGACAATATGAAGAGGCTTTAAAACTTTACAATAACATAGACAAGAAAATTGGAGTTGGAGGTATTAATACTCTAGGAATTGATAAAACCATAACCAATGAGACTAAAAATTTAATAGCCTTACATGGAAATAAGTTAAACACCAATGGAGTTAATCCTAAATTTTTAAAACCTATAAAGTACAAGTCAAGAATAGTGTTTGAATGGAACGATCTTGATGCAGAATTTGATTTAAACATTATAAACCCTCAAAACCGATTTTTTACGTGGTCTCACACTAGAGCTGAGAATTCACAGCGTATTGCACAACAAAAAGAGTTGGGTTATGGTTTAGAGGAGTTTTATTTAACATCATCCGATGTTGGCGAGTGGATTTTT
>CAZRDG010000087.1:0-8967 GCA_964598775.1 uncultured Lacinutrix sp. | reverse complement strand
GTATAGGTTTGGTAAGAGCGTGATGCTACTAAACTCACTTTGTCTCGTCTTGGACGTACTGCTTTAAATGGAATGATGTGTGCCAATTCTTTTTAGTTGAATTGTTTAGCCACTGTTTCAGCTTTTCTACTTTGAGAATAGTCATAAAAACCTTCTCCAGATTTCACACCTAACTTTCCTGCCCTAACCATATTCACCAATAATGGACATGGTGCGTATTTCGGATTTTTAAAACCTTCATACATGACTTCTAAAATAGAAAGACAAACATCTAAACCAATAAAATCGGCTAGTTGTAAAGGACCCATTGGATGAGCCATACCAAGCATCATTACTGTATCTATTTCTTTTACTCCAGCAACACCATTGTATAATGTTTCTATAGATTCATTGAGCATTGGCATTAAAATTCTGTTAGCCACAAATCCAGGATAATCATTTACTTCAACAGGTGTTTTGCCAAGCGTTGTAGACAAATCCATGATAAGTTTGGTGACTTCATCACTCGTATTGTAACCTCTAATAATTTCAACCAGCTTCATTATTGGAACAGGATTCATAAAATGCATACCTATTACCATTTCTGGTCTGGAAGTCACTGCGCCAATTTGAGTTATTGAAATCGATGAAGTGTTAGTTGCCAAAATAGTATCTTCTGGGCAAGCTTCGTCCAATTGCTTGAAAATTTTTAATTTTAAATCTACATTTTCAGTTGCTGCTTCTACAACTAGACTTGCATACTCAACACCTTCATTAATACTAGTGAATGTTGAAATATTAGCCAAAGTTGCTTCTTTGTCAGCTTCAGTAATTTTTTCTTTAGCAACCATTCTATCTAAGTTGCTAGTAATGGTATTAATGCCTTTTTTTAGTGAGGCTTCACTGATATCAATAAGTTGTACTTTAAATCCGCTTTGAGCGAACGTGTGAGCAATTCCGTTTCCCATCGTTCCAGCTCCTATAACTGCTACGTTTTTCATTGTATTTATTTTTTAAAAACTATTTATTATTTGGGTTGCAACACGTAAGGCTTCAGTACCATCATGCAGTGTTACAATTGGTGATGTATTATTGTTTATGGCATGAGCAAAGGTTTCTAGCTCATCTAAAATAGCGTTGTTATTTGCAACATTTGGATTGTCAAAATAAATTTGTTTTTTAACCCCTTCTGCATTTTGTAGAATCATATCAAAGTCTCCAGGAATTTCCGGCGCATCTTTCATTTTAACCACTTCACATTTTTTCTCCAAGAAATCAACTGATATATAGGCATCTTTTTGAAAGAATCTTGTTTTACGCATATTCTTTAACGAAATTCTACTTGCAGTTAAGTTGGCTACGCAGCCATTTTCAAATTCTAACCTTGCATTGGCAATATCAGGTGTATCACTTAATACAGAAACTCCGCTTGCCGATACATGTTTTACTTTCGATTTTACAACACTTAATATAATGTCAATGTCATGAATCATTAAATCTAAAACCACAGGAACATCTGTTCCTCTTGGATTAAATTCTGCCAAGCGATGGGTTTCAATAAACATTGGGTTCTCTAACTTATCTTTTACAGCAATAAACGCAGGATTAAAACGCTCCACGTGTCCTACCTGACCTCGCAGATTATGTTTAGCCAACAACTCTCTAATATTTTCAGCCTCTTCAACTGTGTTGGTTATTGGTTTTTCTATAAAAATATGTTTGCCTTTTTCAATGGCTTGAATTGCACAATCATAATGTGATAAGGTTGGCGTAACAATGTCAACCATATCAACGGCATTAATGAGGGCATCAATAGAATTGAAATATTTATATCCAAATTCGGCTTCAACTTTTTTAGCATTGGCTTCATCTGCATCATAAAAACCAACTAACTCGTATTTTTCAGATTGATTAAGAAGCCTTAAATGAATTTTACCAAGATGACCAGCACCTAGAACACCAGCTTTTAGCATAAGGTTTTGTTTTGAACAAAAATAGTTTTTTTGAAGCAGAAAAAAGAAAAAGAAAATATAAAAAACCGTTTGAACTTCTTCATGTTTCTTTTACTTTTAAGTTTTTAAAACCCCAACTTTTTTTGAAAGATACATTTAAACATAAAGGATTACGTCAGCAACTTGTTAAAGTGCTGATTGATAAAGGCATAAAAGACGATGCTGTGTTAAGTGCCATTGGTAATATACCTCGTCATTTGTTTATGGATTCTGGCTTTTTAGATCATGCTTATCAAGATAAAGCCTTCCCAATTGCTGCAGATCAAACCATTTCGCAACCTTACACTGTGGCTTTTCAAACAGAATTACTTCAAGTAAAAAAAGAAAGTAAAATTTTAGAAATAGGTACAGGAAGTGGTTATCAGGCAGCTGTGTTATGTGAATTAGGTGCTAAAGTGTACAGCATTGAAAGACAACAAGAGTTGTTTAAAAAAACGAGTAAGTTCTTACCTAAACTTGGTTATCGACCTAAAAAACTCATTTTTGGAGATGGTTACAAAGGACTTAAAGAAGAAGCACCTTTTGATGGAATTATTGTGACAGCTGGTGCTCCTTTTGTACCAAAACCTTTGTTGAGTCAATTAAAAGTAGGCGGTCGCTTAGTTATTCCTGTTGGTGATGATGTACAAGTGATGACCTTGTTTATTAGAAAAGGACCAAAGGAATTTGAAAAACACGAGTTTGGAGACTTTAGGTTTGTGCCTTTGCTTGAGGATAAAAATTAAACAAAATTTTATACCTTGTATCATTCTATAACCAACTATTATGATACGTAAATTTTCCTTGTTAGTTTTTTTAATTTCATCTATTTCGTTTGCTCAAAACCTCGATGAATTAGCCTTAAAATATGCCAAAGCTTCTTTTGACGAATTGCATGAATTTTTTAGCTTACCTAATGATGCTTATCAACCTGAGCAAATTGAACCCAATGTTAAATGGTGTGAGACTGCGTTTGCAAAGCGAGGCTTTAAGACACAACGTTTAGAGACCGAAACCGTACCTTTATTACTTGCCACAAAGAACCATCCCAATGCAAAAAAAACAGTACTAATTTATTTGCAAGTGGATGGTCAACCAGTTGATACAACCAAATGGCATCAGCCTAATCCTTATGTTCCAGCTTTAAAACAACAGGATGCTGAGGGTGTTTGGAATATTATAGATTGGAATAATTTAAAAGGAGACATCAATAGAGACTGGCGCATATTTTCACGTTCTGCATCTGATGCGCGTGGACCAGACATGATGTTTTTAAAGGCCATGGACATTATTAACGACCTGAAAGTGCAACCTAACTTTAACATTAAAGTCATTATGGATTTTGAAGAAGAATTAGGTTCACCACAATTGCCAGAAGCTGTGAGTAAGTATCAAAACGAACTTGCTGCAGACATGTTAGTGATTTTTGATGGCCCAAGGCATTTGTCAAACGAACCAACGTTAAGTTATGGAGCACGAGGTATCGCGACAATTTCATTAGAAGTTTTTGGTCCTAGAGTGCCTTTACATAGTGGTAATTATGGCAATTACTCACCAAATCCAGCGAGAAAACTATCGCAGTTATTATCAACAATGTGGCATGATGATGGTCGTGTAGCTATTCCGAATTGGTATGATGGCATTACAATTACTGATGAGGTAAAGGAGATATTAAAACAAGTTCCTGATGATGAAGCTCAGATACAAAAAGATTTTGGAATTGCTTCAACTGAAAATATTGGCAATAACTTTCAAGAAGCTATTCAATATCCAGCATTAGGGATTTTAGGAATGGAATCGGCTTGGGTTGGAAACAAAAAAAGAACCATTATACCTGCAAGTGCAATTGCTGAGTTGAATATTAGACTCGTAAAAGAAACTGAAGGTGATAGAATGGTAAAACTAGTAAGAGACCATATAACCAGTCAAGGTTATTACCTAGTTGAAGACCAACCAACAGAAGAAGAGCGCATGACACATGAAAAAATTGTTCGTTTTAACGCCGAGGTTTCATATGGTGCCTTTAGAACTGAATTTGACACTGAAGTAGGAGCGTGGTTACGCAGAGGAATGCGAACTGCTTTTGGGAAAGATCCAATTCAGATAAGAACCATGGGAGGATCAATTCCGATTTCACCATTTGTTATTACCTTAGGATTACCAGCCGTTGGAGTACCAACTGTGAATCCTGATAATAACCAACATAGTCCAAACGAAAATATTCGTTTAGGTAATTATATTGATGGAATTAAAACTATTACAGCAATTTTAATGGAAAAATTATAATATCTAGTCATTAACCAAAAATAAGGATTTATCTTCTTCAGTTAGTTGAGCGATATTCCCCATAATTTCTGTATTATTTATTCGATTAATAATGTATTCTGGGTTCAATGAAAAAATGCGCTCAGGACCATCTAAATAGCTTATTTTAACAAATTCACTATTTTCAGAAAAGCAATAAGCAATGCCACTATTGTCAATTCGGTCTAAATCAAACCTAATGAGTAAATCATTGTTGGCATTAAACAAACCTTGATAATTTAAGTTGTAAATTTCATCAGGACTTTTTATCGTATATAAATCTACTCCTTTAGCAGGCGGAAAATCTACAACAAGATTATTGTCTTTGTCCCTTATTTCATGAGCAAAATGAAACCATGTAAATGGCTCGCTACTTTGGTCAGCAGGAATCATAAAATGTTCATCCTGTAAAGAAATATTACCTATTTCACTATCAACATTGACGAGCTCTAAATATGGGAAAGGTTCTGTTTTGTAATAATATACTGTTTTGTTTATATCTTCCCTTTTTCCATTAACATCCTCACTGTCAAAGCTTAAAGTAGCAATGTAATCATCGTTTTCTATAAATTGTACTGCGCTAATTGGATAATTAGTGCTTGTTTTTAATATGGCTCTATCTTTAAATACATTAGTATTGTTATTAACTTTATACAAAGCATTATCAATCAAAGCCGTTTTTGTATTTGCCGAACCTAATATGGTATATTGTCCATCTTTAGAAATCTGAATACTTTCAATGTAAGCTGTATAACCACTAAATCCATCAAGTTTAATCTCAACATAATCGATATAATAATTAGTCACATTGTAATCTAAATAATAAAGTCTCGGGAATGCCATAGCCTGACTTGCAACTGCAAAAATAGCGTCGTTGGTTGATTCATTAAAATATAAAGCTGAAGCTTCTTGCAAATATTCATCGTCTGGAATTGTTTGAAATATGGAATCACTTAAAGCCTTTACCTTTAAAAAGGCAGTTGAGTTTTTGTATGAACCATAAACTTCATTATCATCAAAATCTACCTGGATATTCATGTCTTCCTGATAAAAACCATAACCGCTATAAAACACCTTGATTAGCTGTTCGGCGGCATTTTCAGTTGACAGGTTTTTAGATTTTGCAAATTTATAGGCATGTTCTGCTAAGCGCAAAGACTTTGTCGGGTCTTCATTAAATTGTGCTTGAGAATTGGCTATGTAATTAGAAAGTAACGCCTTGTTTTTCTGACCGACTGCATAAATTGCAGATGCCACAGCTATTAACAACAAAATGCTAAGGGTCGTTATCGCTGCATTTCTAATACGCATCGTTCGTTTATGTTGTTTAACAGCTTCACCAACCATATCACCAATGCTTTTATTGTGAAGTGTTGCAGCCAAAAGCACCAAGCGAGTTTTGTAGTCTGGATTATCAAGATTTAAACTGGCCTCTGGGCCAGCATTTCTGAAATCTATATAAAAGGGTTCGCCAGAAAATGTTCCTGAAAGTTCTTTAGGGATTGCGGTAGTCACTGACCAATCAAAATCATTGGTTGATTCGTCCCAGAGGATTTCTCCGTCGGTTAAAACAATGAGCAAATTGTCAATGGATTTGTTATCGCGCCAAAATTCAGCTTCACGACAACACCATTTGGATTTTGCGTAAGCAGGACTTGCCATGCATATGAAATATTCTGATTCGGCAAGACCATTGCGAATCTTTTCACCCAAATCTGCTGCAGCTGAGAGGTCATTACTGTCTCTAAAAATTTCAAGAGCACGTCTTTTAAAGGTTGGTTTGGCAAATTTTTCTAAAGATTTTTCTAAGCTTTTGGCTAAAGCATCATCTTTACCATGCTTATATGAGAGGAAGGCTTTGTATTTCAAAAATATATGATTTGTTTAAGTAGTAGTCTATATGATTTGGAATTTAAATTTACATTTTTAATTGAATAATTAATAATGTAGCCCAAACGAAAATATACATTTGGGCTATACTACTAATAACATTAATCTTGTTAATACAACTTATTTACTTATTTCTTTTTTACCTGCTTTTTTTAAAAGTTGATTTACTTTAGATAGATCTGAGCTTAGAGTTTGATTTAATTTTCCTAAATGCTGATCTAATTCGTCAGATAATTCTTTAAACACTTTATAAGCACCATTTGTTGGTTTGGCATCTCCAGTTTCAACGCTTCGTCTTAGAGATGCTAATCTATTATTCAATTTGATAGGAAAATTCAGAGGGTCTTGCCCAGATTGATTTTTTACTTGGTATAAATCTTCCTCAATGGCAGAAATTTTCTGAATAAAAGGGGTTATGGTTTTGTTGTAATCTGAACTTGATATTTTCCCTTTAGCATCATTTAATTGAGATTTAATCTCTCTAATTTTAATTACAGCCTCATTAGCAGTGCTAGTTTTATTCATAATTTTAGAAGCTAAATCAAATTGTTCTTGCAAATCTTCTTTGGTAATCCCTTTTAAATTAGGATCTATTTTAATTTCAAAATCGTGAGTTTCTGAATAATCGCCAACTTTCATGCGTATTTTGTACTTTCCAAGTGGTGCTTTTGGACCATTTGCTGGACGACCACTCCAAATAATCATGCCTTCAAAGGTCGTTGCGCCTGGGAATCGTAAATTCCAAGAATAGGTATTTAGTCCTCTTGCCGTAGTTGGTTTAGCTGGTTCTCTTTCCCACCAAGGAATATTAGGATCTCTCTTATATTTAGGTTGGTCACCAGAAAAAGAGGTAATCATATTACCATTAGCGTCTAATATTTCGAAAGTTATAGATTCTGCCTCATCAGATAAATAGTATTGTAGATCAAGATTGCTAATGCCTCTAATAGCATCTGCTGGTTTGAAAAGTACAGCTTTTTGGCTCTTCATTGATCCTTTATATTGGCGAAGCGGCTGAATATTGTCTAAAATCCAAAATCCTCTACCATGTGAGCCTAACACTACGTCATTATCTTTTATGACTAGGTCACGAATTGGTGTGTCTGGAAGCTCTAATTGAAGGCTTTTCCATAATTCACCATCATTCATAGAAAAATAGACACCATGTTCAGTAGCTAGAAATAATAATCCAGGTCTTACAGGATCTTCTCTTACAGCTCTTGCAAAATGGCCTGGAGCAATTCCATTGATAATCTTGGTCCATGTTTTGCCAAAGTCATGAGTTTTAAATACATAAGGTTCTCTATCATCAACTTGGTATCTATTAGCAGCAATGTAAAGTGTTCCAGGATTATGTATGGATTCGTCTATGATACTAATTCTTGAAAATTTTGGAAGATCTTTAGGTGTAATATCTTCCCAGTTTTTTCCGCCATCACGAGTGATATGCATTTTGCCATCATCGGAACCTGCCCAAATAGTATTTATATCATGATTTGATGGCGCTAAGGCAAATACTGTAGCGTAAATTTCAGGACCATTCATGTCCATTGTAATTATACCACCTGTTTTTCCTAAGGTTTCTGGATCTGCGTAAGTTAAATCAGGACTTATCTTTTCCCATGATTGACCATCATCTGTCGTTTTCCATACGTGTTGAGAGCAGGTATACATCACATTTTCATCTTGTGGTGCAAACATAATTGGAAACGTCCATTGCCAGCGCTCAGGTAGTGCGCTAGCTGGTTCTCCAGAGAAAAAACGAGGATATACTTGAATGTCTCTTGTTTGTCCATTACTTCTATCATAACGTGTTAAAAGTGCGCCTTGACTTCCTGCGTAAAAAATGTCTGGTTTGGTAGGATGTTGAGTTATCCAACCACTTTCGCCACCACCTACAGCATAATACCATCCATGATTTGGACCTCGTGCCATCATGTGATCCCAACCGTCGCTTGGTACTGCAATAGTGCTGTTGTCTTGTTGCGCTCCTGCAACGTGATATGGTACGTCGCTAGTGGTCATGACATGATATAGCTGTGTTGTGATATAATCTTGTTCTGTCCAGGTTTTTCCTCCATTTATGGTGACATTTCCACCACCATCGTTTGCATTAATCATTCTATCTGGATTGTTAGGATCTATCCACAAATCGTGGTTATCACCATGTGGAACATTGATGGTGATATCAAAGGTTTTTCCACCATCTGTTGACTTATATAGCCCAGTGTTTAGGCCATAAACAATATCTTTATTCCAAGGATCTGCATAAATTCTTGAATAATAAAAAGCACGTTGTCTTAGCTTACGTTCATCATTGGTTCGTGTCCAAGTTTTTCCTGCATCGTCAGATCTAAAAACACCACCTTCATTGGCTTCAACGATTGCCCAAACTCTATTAGAATCTGCTGGCGAAACAGTAACTCCAATTTTTCCAATGGGTCCTTCTGGCATTCCCGGATTTTGAGTAAGGTCTGACCAAGTTTCGCCACCATCAGTACTTTTCCAAAGTTTACAATCAGGTCCACCTCCCCACATTTTCCAAGCTTTTCTATAAACTTGCCAAGTACTTGCATACAATACTTTTGGATTATTTCGATCAATGATTAAATCGACAGCTCCAGCTTTTTCACTAACAAATAATGTTTTTTTCCAAGTGTTGCCACCATCTGTACTTTTAAAAACACCACGTTCAGGATTATCGCCATAAGGATGCCCTAATGCTGCTACGTAAACAATATCTGGATTGGTTGGGTGAATGCGTATACGTGCAACGGCTTGTGTTTCTTCTAAACCTAAATGC
>CAZRDG010000086.1:0-9042 GCA_964598775.1 uncultured Lacinutrix sp. | reverse complement strand
CTATTATGGAGGAAATTTAGCCTATATAACGGCTTATATATTTTTGATTTTAGAGGTTTTTAAATCGATAAACTTAAAGACGGTTCTAAATAGGTTTCCTGTACATATCATTATATTACTCGTTTTGGATATTTATAGTGTTTATTTAGTGTCTGAAATTGCAGTGAAGAGTGATCATCTTTATGGAATTTTAGATTATAGTATTGAGATTTTTTATAATATAGTTATTATGTTGTTGCTAACGGTTACTTTAATAAATTATATTAGTAGAGATTCTAAAAAAGCAATGAATTTACTCTTAGGGTCTTTATGTATAGTCTTTTCAGAAGTTATGCAGGTTGCTTATTTTTATGTTTCGGATAAAAACATATTAAATGTTACTTATTCGGTATTGCTTATTTTTGCATTTTGCTTCTTTTACATTCAAGCTGGAATGAGTTATTCCAGAAATGAAGCCTATAATTCTTCAATAAATAATTTAGAAACTTAGATTTTTTTATCGAATATTGGTACATCTTTTCTGTGATGATAAAACAATATTGCTGACAAAATGAATGTTATTAAAGCTGTTATAAATAATACTCCGTTGTCATTATTTACAACAATTCCTATTTTAGTTAGGTGCATTATAATGGCTCCTCCAATTATTCCAAGTGTTAATAATGATCCTACCCAAACCGTTTTTGGCACTAGTAACAACACACCTGCAATCAATTCTAATATTCCTATGGCGATTCTTCCATAAGGCTCAATGCCAACAGTTTTAAAAATATAAACACTATCAGGATGCGCTGTAAATTTAAAACGAAGCGTTTGTATTAAAATAATAGCAACTATAAATCGCAATACAATAAGAGAATTTTTTTTCATTGCGGACTAATCATTTAAATATTAGACGCAAAATGAAATAAAACTTACTAAACTATTATGGTAGTACCTTTGGCTGTTTTTGTTTTGTCTCTATTGAAGTAAAAATCTATCTTCCCTAAGTAAAGACCATAACAACCTACTTGATTGACTAAAACATTTTCACCTACCACATTTTTTTCAATGGTCGGCTTAGGTAAAAATGTATGAGTATGACCACCAATTATTAAGTCAATATCTTTTGTGGCTCTTGCTAAATTTAGGTCAGATACTTTGTCTGGAGAACTTTTGTAATAATAACCAATATGCGATAAACAAATTATCAAATCGCATTTTTCCTCCTCTTTTAAAATTCTGCTCATATCTTGAGCTATTTCTATTGGATCTAAATATTTTGTTTCCTTATACTGTTGTTTAAGCACCAAACCATCTAACTCAATACCCAAACCAAAGACTCCTATTTTAACGCCTTCTTTTAAAAAGGTTTTATAAGGTTTTACGTGAGTATCCATTATCGTATTGGAAAAATCATAATTAGCAGAGACAAATTCAAAATTTGCATGTGGCAATTGCTTGTATAAACCATCAATGCCATTATCGAAGTCATGATTTCCAATTGTGGCTAAATCATATTTAAGCATGCTCATTAGTTTAAATTCCAATTCTCCACCATAATAGTTAAAATAAGGAGTGCCTTGAAAAATATCACCAGCATCTAATAACAAGGTGTTGGGATTTTCTTTTCTGATCGATTCAACCAAACTCGCTCTTCTTGCAACTCCACCTTTGTTTGCATTTCTTCCGTCTTCTGGTCCAAAAGGGTCTATATGACTATGCACGTCATTAGTATGAAGTATTGTGATTTTGCGTTGAGCAGGCACGAACGATTGTAGTGATAAACTTCCTAAACCTACTAAAGCTGCTCCTGCAGCAGATTGTTGTAAAAATTCTCTTCTTTTCATTGTAATAAGTCTAGTTTGTTTTAATAAATCTATTATCAATCACAGGATTAATAGTGTCTCTCTTAGAAAAATAATCAATTAAAACATTGCGTATTTTGTAATCCAAAATGTATAATGTGTCACTTTTTTGAAAAAAGTCCATACTATCGCCTCCACTATATAAGTAGTCATTAGTTGCCACATTGTAGGTTTTACTTTCATTAATGTTTTCTCCATTAATTTTAGCCTCAATCAGCTCAAAATTATCATCTAATTTAATGGATAAGCCAGAAATTGGATGCGCTCGTTTTGCTTTTTGCAAATAACTTATTAACTCTTTTACATAGGTTCCTTTTAGCTTGGTAACAACAACACTATTTTCAAAAGGCATAATTTTATAAGCAGTTCTTGTGGTAATATTTCCTTTAGAAAGAGCCGCTCTAATACCTCCATGATTAAGTAAAACCATGTCAATTTTTTCTCCAGTCCTAGCTTCGAAAATAGGATTAGATTCCTCTAAAACAGCGTCAGCCATGAGATTACCAATTGCGGTATTGAGTTCACCATCAGTTTTGGAATAGGTATCAACCGAATACGCCAATACACTATCTAGATTTTTATTAACGTGTTCACGATAGGGTTTAATAAAATCTTCAATTTTTGAAGCACCAACTAAGGAATCGTTTATTTCAATGCGTTTACCCTCAATTTTCTCTAAATGCATTTCCTGTTTACATGACCAAAATAGGCCGATGGAAATGATTAGAATGATAATTTTTTTGTTCATTAATATGTTGTTATTGAATGTAATTTTTCTCTCTTGTTTCTTACATTTGTGCAAAGTATAAAATTAAATGATTTTTAAACGATTTAAGAAGAAATCTAACCAAAAATATATTAACAATATATTAAATAATAGAAAAGCATACGTTGATGATGGACCTATTAAATCTGTTGGTGTGATTTTTAATTATGATGAGTTTAAAAACTATGATCAAATTAGGAGTCTGTTTAAAAGCATAGGTATCAATGAGAATAAAGTAAAATTCCTCACTTTTATTACTGACGAAAAATCAAGGCCTAATAGTTGGGATGCTTATTTTTATCCTGAAAATTTTGGTTGGAAAGGGAAGATTGAAGGTTTAGATTTGATAGATTTTATCAATGAACCCTTTGATGCTTTAATAAGCTATTATCATGGGGATGAGTTAGAGCTCAATATGGTTACTGCATTATCCAAAGCAAATTTTAAAATTGGAATTACTAACAAAGATGAACGGTTGTATGATTTCATAATTAACATCCAACCTAATCAAATAAACGTATTTAAAAACGAGTTAATAAAGTACTTAAAAGTATTTAATAAAATCTAAAATGAATAAACTAATTGGGACAGGCGTAGCATTGGTAACACCATTTAAAAAGGACATGAGTGTAGATCATGATGCGTTGAGGAATATTGTTAATTTCAATATTGAAAACGGTACAAATTACCTTGTTATCATGGGAACAACTGGAGAAAGTGTTACTGTGAGTAAGTCTGAAAAAAAGGAGATTATCAATACTGTTTCTACGACTAATAATGGACGTTTGCCTTTAGTTTTGGGTATTGGAGGTAATAACACTGCTGAGGTTATTAATGAAATTAAAAGTACTGATTTAACCAATATGACTGCAATATTATCAGTTGCACCTTATTACAGTAAACCAACTCAGGAAGGTTTATATCAGCATTTTAGAGCAATTTCAGAAGCTTCACCAATTCCAATAATTGTGTATAACGTGCCGGGGAGAACCGCAAAAAACATGCTTCCCGAAACTACGTTGCGACTTGCTAGAGATTTTGAAAATATAGTGGCTGTGAAAGAGGCAGGTAATAACCAACAACAATACCTGGAATTAATTAAAGATAAACCACATGATTTCATGGTTATTTCTGGAGATGATGATTTGGCACTTGGAGTTGTTTTAGCAGGTGGTTCAGGAGTGATTTCTGTAATTGGGCAAGCGTTTCCAAAAGATTTTTCTCAAATGATTCATTTCGGATTGCAAGGAAAAGCCAAAGAAGCTTACGAGTTACACTTTAAATTAATGGATGTCACAAGTATGATTTTTGAAGAAAACAATCCAGCAGGAATCAAAGCTGTTTTTAATGGTTTAGGTTTATGTGATGCTACTGTGAGGCTGCCATTAGTAGAGGCTTCAGATAATTTAAAGAATAGAATAAACTCATACATTTCAAATTATAAAAGTTAAATATACCTTAAACGTTTTAGCATCCTTTAAAGTCGTTATATTTTAGCTATAAATAATTGTTTTAAAATTCGTTTGAAATACCTATTTTTGCAGTCTGTTTAAAATTATGAAGAAACTTTTTTACATCGCAATAGTTGTAATTGCATTAAGCTCATGTAGTGAATACCAAAAAGCATTGAAATCTGAAGATGTTTCAGTGAAATTTGCAATGGGGACAGAACTTTTTGATGCTGGAAAATTCAATAAAGCAAACCGTTTATTTGTCCAAATAGTTCCAAAGTATCGAGGTAAACCACAAGCTGAAAAATTAATGTATATGTACTCAATGACATTTTATGAAATGGGAGATTACTATACAGCCAATTATCAAATGGAGCGTTTTGTGAGTGCTTATCCAGAAAGTGAAAAAGTACAAGAAATTGCTTATTTAGGCGCAAAGAGTTACTATCATTTGTCTCCTGTTTATTCAAAAGAGCAAAAAGAAACAGTTGATGCATTAAATAAATTGCAAGATTTTATCAATAGTTATCCGGACTCTGAATATTTAGCTGAGGCTAATACTTTAGTAAAGGAACTAGATTTTAAATTGGAAAAAAAGGCATTTGAAATTGCTAAAGGATATAATAAAACAGGGCCATATAGTAGAGATTATCAGGCAGCTATTTCTGCATTTGATAATTTTATTATTGATTTTCCAGGAACATCTTTAAAAGAAGATGCCATGTTTTACAGACTTGATTCTGCTTACAAATTAGCAGTGAATAGTGTAGAGTGGAAAAAAGAGCAACGATTAAAAGATGCCATTTCATATTACAAAGCGTTTAAAAAATCGTTTGCTGAATCAAAATATAGTCAAGAAGTTAATGCTATGCATGAAGAATTAAATGCATTGTTACAAGGATATAATTCAAAAAGTTAATTAATATAAAGATGGATTTAAAAAAGGTAAATGCTCCTGTAAATACTGAAACGTATGACAGAAATGAAATCGATGCTCCAACAGGAAACATCTATGAGGCAATTTCGGTAATATCAAGAAGAGCTGAGCAAATTAATACTGAAATAAGAAAAGAACTTATTGATAAGTTAGAAGAATTTGCAACTTATAATGATAGTTTAGAAGAAATTTTTGAAAACAAAGAACAGATTGAAGTGTCTAAGTTTTATGAAAAATTACCTAAGCCTCATGCTTTAGCTATTCAAGAATGGTTAAAAGATAAGATTTATTACAGAAACACTGACGAAGATTCTCAAGAAGGATAGTCATGTCTATTTTAAGCGGCAAAAATATACTATTAGGCATAACTGCTGGTATTGCTGCATACAAAACAGCCTCATTGGTGAGGCTTTTCATAAAAGCAGGTGCTAACGTTAAGGTCGTTATGACACCTGCTTCAAAAGACTTCATTACACCTTTAACCTTATCAACATTATCAAAAAATCCTGTTTTATCGTCCTTTACAAATGATGAAGACGAAAATGATACGTGGAACAATCATGTTGAATTAGGCCTATGGGCAGATTTTTTCCTCATAGCTCCTGCGACGGCAAACACATTGTCTAAAATGGCAACTGGTAACAGTGATAATTTGCTATTAGCAACCTATTTATCGGCTAAATGCCCTATATATTTTGCGCCTGCAATGGATTTGGACATGTACAAGCACAAATCTACAATTGCATCATTAAATACATTAAGGAGTTTTGGTAACATTATGATTCCTGCCGAATCTGGAGAGCTGGCAAGTGGTTTAATTGGTGAAGGCAGAATGGCTGAACCTGAAAACATCATTCAATTTTTAGAACATCATATTATTAAGGGATTACCACTTTATAATAAGAAAATTCTCATCACTGCTGGACCAACTTATGAAGCAATTGATCCTGTGCGTTTCATTGGGAATCATTCAAGTGGAAAAATGGGCTTTGAAATTGCAAAAGCTTCAGCAAATTTAGGTGCTGAAGTGATTTTAATCTCTGGTCCAACCCATCAGAAAACTGACAATGATGCTATTAAAGTGATTCCTGTTGTTAGTGCGAGTGAAATGCATGAAGAGGTTCATAAGTATTTTGATGGCATTGATGTAGCGATTCTTTCAGCTGCAGTTGCAGATTACAAACCGAAATATGTTGCTGATAAAAAAATAAAAAAGAAAGACCCGACGTTAATATTAGAGCTAGAAAAAACGAAAGATATATTAGCCTCGCTGGGTGACATCAAAAAGAAACAACTTCTAGTGGGTTTTGCCTTAGAGACTAACAACGAAATTGAAAATGCAATTAAAAAGCTAAAATCTAAAAATTTAGATTTAATTGTTTTAAATTCGTTAAGTGACAAAGGTGCTGGCTTTGGTGTAAATACCAATAAAGTTACCTTAATAGACAGTGAAGAAAATATAACTAATTATAACTTAAAATCTAAAGCGGAAGTAGCTCAGGATATTTTAAGTGAAATCATAAAACTAATCAATGCGTAATTGTTTATTTATACTCTCATTTATATATACTATATCAGTTTTTTCTCAAGAGTTAAACTGTAATCTAGTGGTCAATGCCCAACAAACAGGTAATGAAAATGTTCAGGTTTTTAAAACATTAGAAAAGCAGCTACAAGAGTTTGTAAACAATACCAAATGGACTAACAAAACCGTTGCACCTCAAGAACGCATTAATGCAAGTATGGTCATATTGATTCAAGATTATAATAGTGATAGTTTCCAGGCATCTATACAAGTACAATCATCACGACCAGTTTTTAACTCCACTTATGAATCTCCAATTTATAATTTTAATGATAGAGATTTCAATTTTCAATATTTAGAGTTTCAAAATCTTAATTTCAGCCCAACACAGTTTGAGTCAAATTTAGTTTCAGTCATTGCCTATCATGTTTACATGATCTTAGGAATGGATGCTGATACTTTTGAGCGTAATGGTGGTCAGGCTTATTATGAGCAGGCAAGAACTATTGTAGGTTATTCACAACAAAATAATGGAAAAGGATGGGAGCCACCAGCAGGAGGTGACCAAACTAGAAGCGCACTTTTAGATAATTTAATGTCTCCTACTTACAAGGAATATAGAGAGGTGCTTTATAATTACCACAGAATGGGTTTAGACAACATGCATGAAAACCCTAAAAAAGGAAAGGAAACCATTTCAAATGCTCTTGAAAGTTTTCAAACCATGAATTCTAGACGTCCTAATTCTTTCATTCTAAGGGTGTTTTTTGATGCTAAAGCCGACGAAATTGAGCAAATTTATACGGATGGACCTAGTGTAGATATTACAAAATTAGTCAATACTCTTTCAAAAATTGCTCCAATGCATGCTAGTAAATGGAGAAATATTGATTTCTAAAAATTACATTATCTAAGTTAGTATTACTATTTTAGTAGTTCATATTTATATCTAATTTTCTGTCAAGTTGCTAACTAAACTAACCATAAAAAATTACGCCTTAATTGAGAACCTCAATGTTAGTTTTAACAACGGTTTGTCTATCATTACAGGCGAAACTGGTGCTGGAAAGTCCATTTTATTAGGTGGTTTATCATTAATTTTAGGCAAAAGAGCCGACTTAACCGTAATTAATGATGCTTCAAGTAAATGTATTGTTGAAGCTACTTTTGACATTGCCAATTATGATTTAAAAGAGTTGTTTAAACAACAAGACTTAGATTATGAACCTGAAACCATAATCAGACGAGAAATTCTTCCATCAGGTAAATCACGCGCTTTTGTCAATGATTCACCAGTAAATTTAAATGTACTTTCAGTTTTAGGTGAGCATTTAATAGATATACATTCACAGCATCAAACACTTGATCTTACGAACAACGACTTTCAATTTGATATTTTAGATGCATTAGCAAAAAATCAGAATGCACTTTTAGATTATAAAGATAATCTTTCAGAGTACAAGACTGCTATAAAGGACTTAGAAAAATTATTGAAACGAAAAAGTGAAGCCATAAAAGAGCATGATTACAATTCGTTTTTGCTCAACGAATTATTGGAGGCTGAACTTAATTCAATAAATCTTGACGATTTAGAAGAAGAGCAAGCAACATTAAGTAATGTTGAGTTTGTTACTGAAGAATTGAATCTTTCAAATCAACTGTTAACCGAAGAACAAATAGGAGTATTACAATCTTTGTCAGCATTAAAATCTAGTTTTTCTAAACTATCAGGAATCTCTAAAACGTATGAAGAATTGTACAATAGAATTGTAAGTAGTTATATTGAAATGGACGATTTGCAATCTGAAATTGAAGAATTACAAGATGGTTTGGAGTTGAACCCAGAGCGATTGGAAGAGGTTAATTCAAAACTTCAAAGCATAAATAATTTGTTGCAAAAGCATACAGCCGAAAATATTGAAGAGCTTTTAACCATACAATATGAATTGGACGAAAAAGTTCAATCCTATGAGTCGATTGACGATAATATCAATAAGAAGCAACAAGATATTAAGTTACAAACTAAAAAGCTGGATGACTTAGCAAAATTGATTCATGATAATAGAAAAAAAGTGATTCCAGAATTTATTCAACAAATGGAATCTATTTTGAAGGATTTAGGAATGCCAAATGCTAAATTTATGATTGATTTAGGACTATCTGACGAATTTAATTCTAACGGAAAAGACACTATTGAATTATTGTTTAGTGCCAATAAAGGCAGTGAATTTTTACCATTAAAAAAAGCAGCTTCTGGAGGCGAATTATCAAGAATCATGTTAGCCATAAAATCAATTTTAACGAAGTACATGAATTTACCTACCATCATGTTTGATGAAATAGATACTGGAGTTTCTGGAGAAATATCAACAAAAATGGCTGAAATAATGCATCAGATGAGCAGATCAATGCAAGTATTTTCCATAACGCATTTACCTCAAATTGCAGCAAAAGGATGATTAAGTCAAACATAAAGCGCAATAAATTTGTGACCATGTTTGGAGGAGAGCACTCTG
>CAZRDG010000085.1:0-9149 GCA_964598775.1 uncultured Lacinutrix sp. | reverse complement strand
GGAATTAAAAAAATTATTAGGTGATGACTTTCAGCATTTCGCCAACTATTACAACATAAACAATTATGGATTATGGGAACAAAACAATTACGTTCTAATAAGAAAAGATTCTGATGAAGTGTTTAGTAAAAAGTATGAGATTTCAGTAGATGAAATCACCAAAAAGAAAGCAACTTGGAAAAAACTATTACTGAAAGAAAGAGCTAAACGAAGTAGACCAAGATTAGATGATAAAGTGCTCACTTCATGGAACGCTTTGATGCTAAAAGGTTATGTTGATGCGTATAGAGTTTTTGATGATATCCAGTTTTTAAACACAGCCATAAAGAACGCTGAATTTATTTTAAATACTCAAATAAAGGAAGATGGTGGCTTATACCACAATTTTAAAGATGGTAAAAGCACTATTAATGGTTACTTAGAAGATTACGCGACTGTTATAGATGCTTATCTAAGTCTGTACGAAAACACGCTAGATGAAAAATGGTTAACGGCTTCAAGGAATTTAGCGAACTATGCATTTGACCATTTCTTTAATGATGCAAGTAAGATGTTCTACTTCACCTCAGATGAAGACACCAAACTCGTTGCTAGAAGTACAGAATACAGAGACAATGTCATTGCTTCGAGCAATTCTATCATGGCGAAAAATCTGTTAAGATTATCACACTATTTTGATAATGAAGCGTATGCTGAAACTGCAAAAACAATGTTGCATAATGTTGTGCCTGAAATTGCTGAGTATCCTTCAACATTTTCAAATTGGTTAGATTTAATGCTTAACTACACCAACAATTATTATGAAGTGGCTATAGTAGGAACTGATGTCACTAAAAAAATCAAGGCACTCAACAGCTATTATTTACCCAACAAACTCATTATTGGAAGTGACTCAGAAAACAATTTACCACTTTTACAAAACAGATATGTTGAAGGCAAAACATTGATTTATGTCTGTGTCAATAAAGCTTGTAAACTCCCTGTTGAAGAGGTTGAAAAAGCGGTAACCTTTATAAAAGAATAGTCAATGCAAATCGTTTCAATCATTTTGATCATTTTTGTCGCTATTGAACATTTGTACTTCTTAGTACTTGAAATGTTTTTATGGACAAAGCCAAAAGGCATTAAAACCTTTGGATTAAAATCAAAAGAATTTGCAGAGGATACGAAGGTACTTGCGGCCAATCAAGGTCTTTACAATGGGTTCTTGTCTGCAGGCCTGTTGTTCTCAATTTTGGAAAAAAGCATAAATTTTGCTATATTCTTTCTTGTTTGTGTGACCATTGCAGGAATTTATGGGTCTTACTCAACAAAGAACATTCGATTGTTTTACGTGCAAGCTGTTCCAGCTATTTTAGCACTTTTAGCATTACTTTTTAACTATTAAAATAAAAACATAAATGAATTTAGACGAGATTTTAGATAAGGTGATTGATTTTGCCTCAGTATATGGTATTAAGGTTATAGGAGCCATTGTAATATGGGTTATTGGTTCTTGGGCAATTAGAAAAATAATGAAAGGTATTAGAGCAGTTATGACCAAAAGGGACTATGACGAAAGCCTTCAGAAATTTTTACTTAACCTCATTAGCTGGATTTTAAAAATTCTTTTAATCATAACACTTCTAGGTACTTTAGGCGTTCCAACTACATCCTTTGCAGCTATTATTGCAGCGGCTGGTTTAGCTATTGGCTTAGCTTTACAAGGCAGTTTAGGTAATTTTGCAGGAGGTGTTTTAATCATGATTTTCAAACCCATAAAAATTGGCGATCTTATAGAAGCTCAAGGAGAAATAGGTGTCGTAAAACAAATAGAAATCTTCACCACAAAACTAACAGGTCTTTCAAATAAAGAGATAATAATACCAAATGGAGCTTTATCAAATGGAAATATAGTTAACTATACAACTGAAGGTACACGTCGCGTAGATTTAACCTTTGGTGTTGGTTATGATTCTGACATAAAAAAAACTAAAGAGGTGCTTATGAACGTGATTACATCTCATCCATTAGTTTTAAGTGATCCTGAACCAACAGTGAATGTTTCGGCTTTGGCTGACAGTTCTATAAATTTTGCAGTAAGACCTTGGTGTAAAGCTGAAGATTATTGGGCTGTGTATTTCGGTATCACAGAGCAAACTAAAGAGGCACTTGATGCTGCAGGTATTGAAATACCATATCCACACCAAGTTGAAATTAAGAAACAAGGTTAATCCTTTGGCTTTAAGGCCACAAAATCCTTTAAATAATAAGGTTCAAAATAAGCGACATCTTCGATGTCCCTTATTTTGAACTTGCTATAAGCCAATTGGCTCATCTCATTTGCAGAAGGTAATTTATCCTCAATAAAAATAGCATTTTTATGATTAATAAGTTCTTTTGTTTTTGAAACGCCATTGCCAATAAATGTCACTTTAGATTCCTCTAAATAACTTTTAAATGAATCTTCATTAAGCACTTGCGCTTGTGTTTCTCTAAGCCTATTATAATCATTGTCAAAAATTGCTGAATAGACTTCTAAGCGTCTTGCATCAAGCATTGGTATGATAATACCTTCTTTCGCTTTTACTTGATGAGACAGCGCTTCTAAAGTAGAAATTGCAATTAATGGTTTACCTAAAGCAAAACATAAACCTTTAGCTGCTGAAACACCAATACGTAATCCAGTATAAGAGCCTGGGCCTTTGCTAACTGCAATAGCATCAAGCTGTGCAGATCTAATATCAGCTTGTTTTAATACCTCATCAATATACACATGTAGTCTTTCAGCATGTGAATAATTGTTATCATAATCCTCTTTTAAAACTAAAGTTTCTCCTTCAAAAGAAAGTGAGACTGAACAGTTTGTTGTTGAGGTTTCTATATTTAATATGTACACCACGTTTAATCTAAGGTAATCGGTTTTCCTGCAAAAAAATCTAACACTTTTGTTTTAAACACAAAGTCATATTTAGCATTTGTTAAGGCATTCTGTGCATTAATAAGTCTAATTCTTGCTTGTTCTAGATTGAAGGCATTCATATTACCAATATTATAACGCTCTAAAGAGTTATCAAAAGCAAGTTGCTGAGATTCTAAGGATTCTTTTGCCGACAAATAACTATTAAAAGCTGCTTTAGCATCTGCAAAGGCTCTTTGTATATTAGTCTCAAGATTTAATTTTTGTTGTTCCAGATTTAATTTGGCATTGTCTTCTCTAATTTTAGCTTGAGCTACTGATGTTTTGTTTTGAAATCTTGAAAAAATAGGAATATTCACATTTAACCTAAAGTTGTGTCCCTTATTTATATCCAATTCTTTAAAAAAAGCTTGTTTAAAAAAATCACTGTCAGATTCACTCCATGTCGAGCCTAAACCATATCCAAAGGAGACAGATGGATAAAATCCTGATTTAGAAATTTCTGTACTAACTTCAGAGTTTTCAATATTTTTTTCCGCAACTTTAATTTCATTTCTATTTTCATAAGCATAATTAAGTATTGGCTCTACAGCATTATACAGTAAGTTATTGCTTGGAGTGTCAATATCAATAATTTCTACATCAAAATTATTATACGGAACTTGCAGCAACTGTGCTAGAGATAATAATGCTAAATCATAATTGTTTTGAGCAGTAGTAAGGCTTAGCTTGTCATTAGCTAAAGTAGCTTCTGCATCAAAAACATCCGCACGAGCTTGCACTCCAGCTTCAACAAGTTCTTTTACTTGTTCTAATTGCTTTTCTGAAAATTCATATTGAGCTTTAGCAGTTTCTAAATTTTCTCTATTAAATAAAACGTTTAAGTATGTATTAGCAACATTTAATGCAATATCATCCTTAATTCTAGCCAAATCCAATTCATTAGTTTCAAGAGTTAATTTTGCTTGTTTTTTAATGTTGTAATTTCTAAACCCATTAAATATTGTCTGATTTACACTAAAATTATAGTTGAAAGAATTATTGACAACATTATTTAATCGCTGGTTACTAACTGGGTCAAAACCAGATCCAATATTAACTCCTTGCCCTGCACTAGCACTTACACTAGGGAGAAAATTTCCTTTTGCTGCTATTATATCCTGCTCATTTATTAGTAATGTATTTTGAGCTTGTTTTACAGTTATGTTATTCTCCAAAGCCTGATCTACACATTCTTGCAACGACCACTTTTTATTCTGGGAAAATCCTGCGACGCCAATCAATAAGGCAATCGCTATTAGTTTAAACTTCATTTTGCTTTTATTAATTATTTCTTCTTCTACCTCCATTACCATCGTCATTGTTTTCATTTGATGCTTTGTTCCAAACTTTAATTTTGTCACCTTCTTTTACACCTTCTAAAATTTCAACGTTAATACCATCAGAGATTCCAAGCTCAACATCTACTTTTTCAAAGGTCCCATCTTCTTTTTGAATTTCAACAAATGGTTTTTCAGTGATTCTGTTGAATTGCAATAATGATTCTTTAATACAGAATGTATTTTCCTTACTTTCTAATTCAATTTCAGCATTAGCACTGTAACCAGCTCTAATATTTGTTGATGGTTCAACGGTAACATCTGCTTTAATAGTAAACTGAACTGCTCCATTTACTTCTACACCTTTCGGCGCAACAAAAGTCAATTTTGCCGGAAATTCTTTCTCGTTGATAGCACCAAGAACAACTTTTATGTCTATTCCTTCTTTAAGTTTTCCAACTTCAGCTTCATCTACTTGGCCTTCAAAAATCATTTTACTCATATCAGCAACCGTTGCAATGCTCGTTCCAGCATTGAAGTTGTTACTTTCAATTACCTGATCTCCTTCTCTAACAGGAATTGATAATATAGTTCCTGGAATTTGAGCTACAATATTTGTATTTGCTCCTGAACCACTTGATAAAGATCCTTTTTTAATGATTTGATAGTCATTTTGGGCTTGTGCCAAAGATTCTTTTGCTTGATTCATTGACAACTCGCTATTTTCAAAATCTTGTTTAGAGATAACACCTTTTTCGAAAAGGACTTTATTTCTGTTATAAAGTGTATTGGCATTGTCAAAATTTAATCTTGCTGTGTTTATTCTACTATTAGCACTGACTAAGCTTTGTTCGTTTGGTACGACTCTAATTTTAGCGATAAGATCACCTTTTTTTACAATATCTCCTTCTTCAACCAAAATTTGATCAACAATTCCAGAAACTTGAGGTTTTAACTCAACCTCTTCCTCTGGGTTTAACTTCCCTGTTGCTACAGCTTTGGTCTTTATAGAAGTGAAAAAAGGCTCTTCTACTTTAAAATCTTCTACAGTAGCTGAGTTAGCTTTTTTGAAGTATGCCAATACCCAAACTAAGAGTATTAATAATATTATTCCTAAAATAATTTTTACTGGTTTTTTCATTTTTTACTTTATATAATTGTTGGTTTTTTATTCTTCTCTTAAGGCTTCAATTGGCTTAACACTTGTTGCTTTAAATGCTGGTATTAATCCAATAAGTGTTCCTAATGTTACTAATATTAATAAGGCTAAGAACACAATTCCAATAGATACTGAAGCATTGACTAATGTAGCATCGTCACCTTGACCAAATGCTGAATCGAGCCAAATTAATATCCATCCACCACTTATGATTCCCATAATTCCTGCGACAAGTGTTAAAAACACAGCTTCAACAACGATTTGTCTTTTAATTTCAAAAGGTGTAGCGCCTAAAGCCCGACGAACACCAATTTCTTTTGTGCGTTCTTTTACGGTGATTAGTAGTATGTTTCCAATTGCAAATACACCTGCGATTAATGTAGCGATACCCACAAACCACGTTAAAAATTGCATGCCAGTTAAGAATCCTGTGACACGAGCAAATTGTTCTCCAAGGTTAAAACTTCCAAAAGCACGCTTATCTTCAGGATGAACACGATGCAAATTTCTGAGCAACAACTTTGCATCTTCTTCAATTTGCAAAATATCAAATTCTGGTTTCCCAGTAATCATCATAAATCCGATTTGTTCTCCTTGATTGTAAATTTGTTGAAAGGTTGTAAATGGTATATGTATTTGATCACCCATTCCAATATTCCCTTGTTCAAAAACACCTATAACTGTAAAGTTAATGCTGTTAATTTCGATATATTCTCCAATGGCCTGTTCGTCTTTATTAAATAATTGCTTATATATATCTTCTGAAATGACGGCAACCTTTTTATTATCATCGATATCGTTCTGATTAATAAAACGACCATTCAACATTTTTTTCTTTTGTACTTTATCAAATAATGGGTAATCTCCAGCAACTGTAAAGTTTCCAGACAAAAACTTTCTTACCACTAGACTTCCATTTTGATTTCTAGGAACTACAAACTCGATCCCTTCTACATTTTCTCTAATTTTCTGAGCATCAGATAATGTCACTTGTACACGTTTACCTTCTTGAAATCCTTTAAATGGTTTACTTGTACTTTGCGCCCACATGAATACACTATTTGTTGCAAAATCTCCAAACAGCCTGTTAAAAGAATTTTCCATACCTCGTGCAGCACCTAAAAGTCCTATCAAAAGTAAAATTCCCCACCAAACACCTATCATTGTGATGAAGGTACGGAGTTTATTTTTGCTCATGCTATCATAAACCTCTTGCCACGTATCTCTATCGAATAAAAATTTTATCATAATTAATCGTTTCTAAGTGCTACTATGGGTTTAATTTGTGAGGCTTTTTTTGCTGGCAAATAACCTGCCAATCCTCCTGCAAATATTAAGATAATGGTTGCGGTTACAACTAATGATGTGCTTACACTTGGGTCTGTAATAAAATATTCTTCGAGTCCAGGGCCATAAACTCTTAAAGCAGTTATTCCAATAAAAAGACCTATATATCCTGCAATAGTTGATATCAAGACCGATTCCAATAAAATTATAGACACAATAGATTTTGGTGAAGCTCCAAGAGCTTTACGAATCCCAATTTCTTTAGTACGTTCTTTTACTATAAAAATCATAATATTACTAATACCAACAATACCAGCAATAAGTGTTCCCATACCAATAATCAGCACCAAAATCCCTAAAACTCCAGTCATTTGATTTACGGCTTTATTTTCATTAGCTAAATTTCTAATTCTAATAGCTCTTTGGTCAACAGCTGCAACTGAAAAACGTTCTTTAAGTTTTTTGGTTAATGAATTGCTAAATGCAATAGCCTGATCAAAATTCATTTCTGGATTATACGTCAAATTAATTTGATCTATATAATCATTATTACCATACACTTGCTGAGCAGTAGTAATTGGCATATAAATGAGCCGTTCTTCATTGTCGCCTCCATCGTCTGTAAAAATGCCAACTACTTTATATTGAATACCACTTAAATTAATGTATTTACCTAATGCTGCCGTTTTTAAAAATAAATCTTCTTCAACCAAGCGGCCAATGACTACAACTTTGGTACGTTCATCAAGGTCACGTTGATTGATATAACGCCCTTCTCTAATCATTGTTTTTTCAAGATGCATATGATCTGGATGAACTGCACGAAGACTATAACTGTTCTGTTCATTTCTAAACGTTGCAGTGACATTTTTATAAACTCTAGCTGTAATAAATTCAATTTTATTACCACTATCGTCTTTTATATAATTAAAGTCTTCATTATCAAACTGAATGCGTCTTCCTGCTTGCATCCCTTTATGAGCAGTTGTTGTTGTCCCAGATTGTATAAATATTGAATTTGTAGCGTCATCTCCAAAGGCTTCTGCAAAAGTGTTAGTTAGCCCATTTACAATGCCAAATAAAATTGTGAATAGCATGATAGCAAACACCACTGTAAATCCAGAAAGTAATGTACGTACTCTATTCTTATTAATACTCTGAAATATTTCTCTCCAAAGGTCTATATCAAACATATTGTGAAGCTCTTACTTGATTAACTTTTTTGTCTTCCATAATTAATCCATCTTTCAATCTTACAATTCTTTTACACATTTCTGCAATATCCTCCTCATGTGTGACAATTAAGATGGTTTTCCCTTCATCGTTTAATTGTTGAAGAAATTCCATTATCTCATAAGATGTTGTAGTATCTAAGGCACCTGTTGGCTCATCGGCTAACAACAACTTTGGATCTGCTGCTAAGGCTCTAGCAATTGCAACACGTTGTTTTTGCCCTCCCGATAATTCGCTAGGTAAATGGTGAGCCCAATCTAATAGGCCTACTTTTTGTAAATGAAATTTTCCTTTTTCTTGACGCTCTTTGCGCTTTAATCCTTGGTAGTATAAAGGTAATGCTACATTTTCAAGGGCATTTTTATAATTAATCAGGTTAAAGGATTGAAAAATAAAGCCTAAAAATTTATTTCTATATACTGCGGCTTTCTTTTCCGTTAAGTTTTTAATTGGAACTTCATCTAATATATAATCGCCAGAATCCGCTTCATCTAACATTCCAATAATATTTAACAAAGTAGATTTTCCTGAACCCGACGAACCCATAATAGCGACCATCTCTCCACTTTCAACTTCGAGATCAATACCTTTAAGTACGTGTAAACTAGAATCACCTATAGGATAGGACTTATGTAATTGGTTGATTTTTAACATAGTTAGTGTTTTAAGCTCAATGCTATAAAAGTTAGACTGTAAAAGTCTTTATTTGTTACATGATAAAACTTAATTTAATGTTAAAATACTACTTGCTGCTTAGCTTTCTATAAATATAGTAAGCTAATCCTCCGATTAAAACATAAGGAATAACCATTAAATAAACGATTCCGTTATTAATCCCTTTAGCAGTACTTTGGCTTTCTTCACTTTCTAATACAGCTCGACACATAGCACATTGTGCTTCACTTACACTAAAAAAAAGTAGCATGACTATTAATAAGACGATATGTTTTTGAGAAAGGTTCAATAATATGGAGAAATCATGATATACACTAAAACACCAGACACTGCAACATACAACCAAATAGGGAATGTTATACGCGCAATTTTTTTATGCATTACATAGTTTTGAGTCATTGCTCTAACATAAGTGATTAATACGAATGGAATAACGATGACAGACAAAACAATATGTGTTATCAAAATAGTATAATACACATATTTTAATACGCCTTCACCTCCATATTTGGTTGAATCACTGGTCATATGATAAGCCACATACATCACCAAAAACAATACTGAGCATATAATTGCA
>CAZRDG010000084.1:0-9158 GCA_964598775.1 uncultured Lacinutrix sp. | reverse complement strand
ATTTTTCAAGTAAAAAGATAGTTAAAAAACCAATAACCATAAAGCTAATCGCAAGTACGATTTTATTATCACCATCAAATGCAAAAGGTGACACACTTTCTTCGAGAAATGGAACCTGTAATCCTTCAGAATTTTCGCGCCATGTCAACACTTTTTTCCATGGCCAAACTTTATTTAAAGAACCAATAATGAAGCCTGTTAACAATGCCAATGTAAGATTATGGTACTTATTGAATAACCATTTAAGAACATGACTGAAGCTTAATAGACCAACAATGGCTCCTCCAACGAATAGTGCTAACTTTTTAAAATCGAAATCATGAATAGCATCGCTTAACGTTTTGTAAGCTCCCAAAATGACGAGAATAAATGAACCTGAAATTCCTGGCAAGATCATAGCGCAAATGGCTAAGGCACCAGCAAAAAATAAAAAATATGAGTTTTCATTTACAGATGAAGCCGGAATTGTGGTGATAAAGTAAGCAATTACAGCACCAACAATAATTCCGACGAAGGTTGCCAAATGCCACTTTGTTATTTGTTTTCCAACAAAATAAATACTAGCAATAATAAGTCCAAAAAAGAAAGACCAAATTAGTATTGGATGATTTTCCAGTAAATACTTCGCGAGCCTCATAAAGGACACAAAACTTATAATAATTCCACTTAATAAAGCTAAAATGAAATTGCCATTAAGTTGTTTCCAGAATGTAAAAAACCCTTCTTTTCTTAAGGTTGTAATTAAGGTCAGATTGACGCCACTTATAGTATTTATGAGCTCTTCATAAATACCAGAGATAAAAGCTATTGTACCACCAGAAACTCCAGGAACAGCGTCCGCCGCTCCCATTGCCATGCCTTTTAATGATATGATTAGGTAATCGATTAAACGTCTTTGCATACTTATAATTCAGAAGCTTAAAGGTATGGAATTTTAACTGGAAGCGTTTTTAAATTGAGCTATAATTTTTGCTACTGATTGACGCTTAAAAATATTTGGAAAAAGCTCTTCAAGAATAAAATTGTAATCAAAATTTAAGGTTAAGGCATTGTTTAAATGAATGATGCCTTCGCTTATTTTTTGCAGTTTTAGGTTTAAACCAGCAAGTCTATACTCAACCTCTTCGCTTTCAGGATAAAACTCAACACATTGTTCAAAGTTAAATATAGCAGCTTCATATTCACCTAGTTTAATAAGTATATCACCTCTTGAAATCCAGGTATCCAACTCATAATTACCCAATTCCAATGCTCTTTTATAACCGCGCTCTGACTCTTCTAAAAAGTTTAATCGCTGATTGATTTGAGCATACAATTTCCAATACACCACATTGTCTTCGTCAATATTAATGGCTTTATTAATATAGTGTAAGGCATTTTGGTAATCTTGATTTTTGTTATAGTATTTTGTAATAGCAATCCAACCTTTGTCAAGTAAAGGATCTTCTTCAACGGTTTTATAATAATGCTGAACGGCTAAATCATTCTGTCCTAATTTTTCATAGCAGTGACCAATTCGAAGCAAGGCAAACGATGTAGGATCATCTAAGGCTAATGTAACTTTATAGCATTCTATAGCTTCGTTATACTGCTTTAATTTCTCTAAAACCTTTCCTTTTTCCAGATAAGCTCCTATGAACACATCGTCAGAAATAATAGCAAAATCAAAAGCTGCTAAAGCTTTTTGATATTCTTTTTTATCAAAATACTGCTTACCTAATTGATGCCATGCCACTTCACAATATGGATTTTTGTCCAAATAAAGTGTCAAATATTCAATAGCTTCATCTGTTTGTTGCAAGAAATCAAAGCAATAAATGATATTGTATAGTGCAGAATAATCTTCAATATCAGCTTCAAGACATTTCATAAAGCTCGTTTTTGCCTCTTCAAATTTGTCTAAAAACAAATATTCCATACCAATTAATGAATGTAAATCAGCTGACTCATCTGCAAAATCTAAAGCAATTAAAAGTGTATCAATGGCTTTTTGGTGCTCGTCTTGTTTAGATAAAATATTTGCCTTTTGAATAAAAACTTCTTCGTTATTAGGCTCCAATTCATATAAAGCATCTAGAAGTTTATTAGCCTCATCTAACTTGTTTTCAAATACATACACCTCAACCTTAAATAATTTTAAGTTGGTAGAATCAGGATGCTGCTCTAAACTTAGCTTGATTGCTTTTTTGGCTAGGGCTATTTTTCCATTTTCAAGATAGTGGTGAATGATGTTCTCAAATTCGTTGGAATCGAAAAACAAAACGTTGTTTGTTTTTAGCATCGACTCAAATTTTGATAGTGATAAATTTTCGTTGTCGTCAAACTGACTAAACTCCATAGGCATTGTTAATGTTCATCGAAATAAATTTAGTATTCTATTTAGAGCCATGAAGAAAATTCGCTCAATGTTTTCAACAAATTAATTAACAGTCTAATGCAAGGCTATTTTTGGCTTGCTTGAATTTTGTTTAAGATGTCAACAATAATTTTACAACCTTTTATGATGTCTTCATTTGAAATAGTAAGTGGAGGTGTAATTCTAATGGCTTTTGGTTCAAATAAAAGCCAAAATAAAATAAGTCCATCATCTTGTGATTTTAAAATCACTTCATTTGTAATTTCAGCCGAAGGTGTTAATGCTGCTAGCATTAATCCTTTACCACGAATATCAGTAATTAAAGGATGTTTTAAATGTTTTCTAACGAGTTTTTCCTTTTCAATAGCTTCACTCATTAAATTTGAAGATGTAATTTCTTTAAGCGTTGCCAAGGCTGCAGCTGCAATGACTGGATGACCACCAAATGTCGTAATATGACCTAGTTTAGGATTGTCTTTTAAGGTTTCCATCATATCGTTTGATGCCGTAAATGCACCAATTGGCAAACCACCTCCAAGACCTTTTCCAGTAACTACAATATCAGGTTGACAATTGTAATGTTCAAAACCAAATAACTTTCCAGTACGTCCAATTCCAGGCTGAATTTCATCTAAAATCAATAGAGCGCCGACCTCGTTACATTTCTGTCTAACCTTTGTTAAATAATTATTTATTGGCTCAATAAATCCTGCACCACCTTGAATGGTTTCTAATATAACAGCAGCAGTTTTGGTTGTGATTTTATCTAAATCTGCAACATTATTAAATTCTAAAAATTTAATATCAGGTATTAGTGGCAAAAACGGTTGTTTGCGCACGTTGTAACCCATTACACTCATAGCGCCAAGTGTGTTTCCATGATAAGCATTATGGGCCGAAATGATTTGTGAACGTCCAGTAACACGTTTGGCGAGTTTTATGGAACCTTCAATGGCTTCAGTTCCGGAGTTTGTAAGATAGGTTGTTTCTAACGGTTCAGGTAAATGTTTTGCTATTAACTTAGTAAGCTCAACCGCTGGTTGTTGCACATATTCACCATAAACCATGACATGTAAATATTTATCAAGCTGATTCTTGATGGCTTCAATAACTTTTGGATGCTTATGACCTAAACTACATGCAGACACACCAGCAACAAAGTCTAAATACGCTTTGTTGTTTGTGTCATAAATGTATGAACCTTCGGCATGAGAAATTTCCATTGCTAAAGGATGAGGAGTCGTTTGAGCTTGATATGTAAAGAAATCTGTTTTAATTGTTTTTCTTTTTATTTGGAATTGTATCTCTCGTTCTAAGCTGAATCGGCTTGCCTATTTGTCCAATTGATTTGCTCTTTTGAGGATTTATGGTATTTAAGTTCTTACTTGGTACTTGCCTAGCGGCCTTATTTTCTTGTTTTTTGTCTTTAACACCTTTTCCAGCTGAATTAATACGCTTCATAAGGTCTTCATCAAAGAAATCTTCTTGTGGTATATATTCATCCAAACCTTTTATAACTGGTAAAATAAGTGGTGGGTCATCTTTGAATAAATCATCTACACTTCTTGGTCTCTCATCATCGCGCCAAATAAAACCTCTCAATTTACTCGCATTCTTTGGAAAGTCTTTTTCTGGATAAATAGACCCATCTACTTGCTGAAGCAATCTTAACTCATCTATGGTATTATTACTCAACTTTATATTAATGTTTCCCGATTTCGATTTGTCTATACCAACAAGTTCTTGGTTTTCATTATACGAGTAGTAGATTTTTTCAGCATTTTTTATAATATCCACATTATAGAGCTCATTATCTCTGAATAATCCAATCAATTTTTGACCTTTTATTTGATCAAAACCATTAGAGCCCGCAACTGTATCCTTACTTATTAAGAAGGCATTATCAAAAACTTTTAAGGTATCCAATTCTTTAGTTTCAACATTGGAAAGAATATGTATGGAATCTCCTGTCATTTGATTATCAACATTCCAAATCACAGGATGACGCGCTCCAGCAAAAGCATCTTTTGGTGCGAATCGATTTAAATTGATAAGTTGGGTCAAACCTTTTTTATGATCTACATGTATAGAATCTGCCTTTCCGCTCAAGTCAGTTTTATAAATCTTTGCATTATAATACGCTCGCGTGATTCGATGTTCAGGCTTACCAGTTACCATTAAGGTGTCACTATGAATGTAGATAGAATCGTTTTCCTGAACTGTAATGGCTAAAGCTCGCTTTGTAATGAATACCGAATCTCTTTCTCTAAACACTTCAGCATAATGACCTTTTACAATAGCTTTATTAATGGTGTCTGTAATTTTTATGTTATTGGTTGCTGAGGCAAAACTCTTATTTCTATCAAAATAGAGACTATCTCCTTCAATCAAGCGATCATCGTAATGAATCTTTGAATTTTTCAGGAAATATCCAATATCATTATTAGTATCGTAGAAACCTCGTTCGCAGTATATTTTACTCGTTTCACCAGTAATAGTAGTTGGTCCAAATAAGTAAGCATAACCAGGTTCAGAAAAGAAATCTAAACGCTCTGAATCTATGACATATTCTGGATTGACCAATTTCACACTATCAACAAACTGATATTTTTGAATTTCCATGTAGTAGCGACCTATCTTACTTGTGATAGTTCCTGAAGAATCTCTGACAACTTTCCCTTTGTTTCTGTAAAAGGCTTGTTGTTTTATGCGATCAAAATAAAGCGTGTCTGATGTAATAGTTGATGTTGGGTCAGTAAGTACAACTCCACCACTTGCAAAAGCCAATTGTGTTTTTCCACTGTATTCAACATATTTAGACGTCATGTTGATGGTATCACCTTGGTTGATTTTTACATTGCCATAGGCTTCAATAAAGTCTTGTGCACTATAATGAATGGCTTGATCACACCACATGGTTATACCTTCATGGGAAATTTTAACCTGATTCATATCATCACGAGTTAAAATTGTGGCACCAGGAAAATCTGCTTCATTTTTAGTAATAAATCCTGACGTATCTATTTGTATTCTTCGTCGTTCTTGAGCAAAAGAAAGACTGGAGTATAAAATGACTAATACAACTATTATATATGCAGATTTATTAATTTTCAAGCTTAATAATTTTGTAATAAAAGTAACTATAATATTGATGTCTTATTGCGCATTAGCAATATTTTAAGACTTCTAATTATGCAGATTTAAGTCTATCTAAAAATAGTTTGCTTTCTATCTGGACCAACTGAAACAATCTTAATTGGAATTTCTAATTCTTTTTCCAAGAAATCAATGTAGTCATTTAACTCTTTAGGTAATTGACTATCGTTATCCATTTCAGTTAAATCTTCTTTCCAACCTTTAAAATCTGAGTATATCGGAGTTACATTTTCAGCTTCAATATTGTATGGTAAATGAGTAATAATTTCTCCTTTGTAGTTGTAAGCGGTACAAACTTTTAAGCTTTTAAAACCTGAAAGTACATCAGCTTTCATCATCATTAATTGTGTAACACCATTGACTTGGCAAGCATATTTAAGAGCAACTAAATCGAGCCATCCACAACGACGACGACGTCCTGTTGTAGCACCAAACTCATGCCCAACACGTCCCATAGTTTCACCAACTTCGTCAAATAATTCTGTTGGGAAAGGTCCAGAACCTACTCGTGTGGTATATGCTTTGAAAATCCCAAAAACTTCGCCAATCTGATTAGGTGCAACACCTAATCCTGTACATGCTCCGGCTGCAGTAGTATTTGAAGAGGTTACAAAAGGATAAGTACCGAAATCAATATCTAATAACGATCCTTGAGCACCTTCTGCCAAAATGGTTTTTCCACTCTTTTGAGCTTGGTATATGTATTCTTCAGAATCTATGAAGGTTAATGATTTTAAGACTTCAATCGCTTCAAAAAATTCAGCTTCTAATTCTTTTAATTGATATTGAATATTTACATCGTAAAAATCAATCATAGCCTCATGCTTATTAGCAAGAGCACGATATTTTTCCTTCCAATCAGATAATTCTAAATCACCAACTCGTATCCCATTTCTACCGGTTTTGTCCATATACGTTGGGCCAATACCTTTCAGGGTTGAACCAATTTTGGCTTTACCTTTTGCAGTTTCACTTGCAGCATCTAACAAACGATGTGTTGGTAAGATTAAATGTGCTTTTCTAGAAATTAGCATTGATTTTCTAAAATCTACATTTTGATCTTCTAACTTATCAAGTTCTTTTTTAAAAATAACAGGATCTATAACCACTCCATTTCCAACTAAGTTTTTTGCACTATCATGAAAAATTCCAGAAGGAATTGTATGCAAGACGTGTTTCATGCCATTAAAAACAAGCGTATGCCCAGCATTTGGACCTCCTTGAAATCGCGCAATAATATTGTAGTTAGAGGTAAGCACATCAACAATTTTTCCTTTGCCTTCGTCTCCCCATTGTAGTCCTAGTAGTAAATCTACTGCCATTATATAATTAGTTTGATTGTTTTTTTGTTCCGTAAAAGTAGAGTGAATGATTATGAATGTCGATATTAAAAACCTCCTCAATCGTTTTTTTGATAGATTGAATTCTTGGATCGCAAAACTCAACTACTTCACCTGTGTCAGTTAAGATAACATGATCGTGTTGTTTATCAAAATAAGATTTTTCGTAGTGTGCTTGATTTTTCCCAAATTGATGTTTTCTAACCAAAGCACATTCCAAAAGCAATTCTATAGTATTGTAAAGCGTTGCACGTGAGACACGATACTTTTTATTCTTCATTTTTATATAGAGCGATTCGATATCGAAATGCTCTTTACTATCATAAATTTCTTGAAGAATTGCGTATCGTTCAGGTGTTTTTCTGTGACCATTGTCTTCTAAAAACTTGGTGAAGACATTTTTTACAATTTCTTGGTTTGTATTTTCGGTTTTTACACTCATAAATTTCAGTGCAAATTTAAACTATTTTTAAACTCTATGCACTTTTTCTATACCATTAATTTTTTTAATTCTATCCATAAGTGTCTTAACCAAATTGTTGTTTTTCACTACAACTGTGATTTTACCAGAGAAGACACCTCCATCAGACTCAAAACTGATATTTTTCATGTTTACGTGCATGGTTCCAGAAATGACTTTTGTGACTTCATTTACCAGCCCCAAATTATCAATTCCAGTGAGTTTTATAACAGCAGTAAACTCTTGCTGCGTAGAATCTATCCATTTTGCCGACATTATCCTGTACGCATAGTTAGACTGTAAACTCAGTGCATTAGGACAGTTTTTTTTATGAACCTTTATACCTTCATTTATGGTTAAAAAACCAAACACATCATCTCCTGGAATTGGATTACAACAATTAGAAAGTTTATAATCTAACTTTTCTTCTTCCTTGCCAAAAACCAACATGTCATACTTAGCTGTAATTTCATCTTTATCTATGTCTGGATGTGAGCTAGGTTTTCGAATTTTATTCTTAAAATAACTTACAAAGGCATTACTTCTGGATGCAGCATAATCTTTGAGCATTTTATTGTCAATAGAACCCACACCAACACGATAAAACAAGTCTAAACTTGTTTTAAGTTTGAAAAAAGTAACAAGCTCATTAATGCTTTTCTCATTTAGTGCAATTTTGAGTTGTTTCAGTTTTCTGCGTAGAATTTCTTTACCATCTTCAGCAATAACCTTCTTTTCTTCTTTTAAAGACGATTTTATTTTGCTTCGCGCTCTAGCTGTTGTGGCATAATCTAACCAGTTGACATTAGGTTTTGCATTTTCTGAAGTAAGAATATCTACTTGATCACCACTTTGTAATTCATGACTTAAAGGAACTAATTTACCGTTTACTTTGGCACCACGCGTTTTCATGCCAACTTCTGTATGTATACTAAAAGCAAAATCTAATGGTGTTGCCCCTTTAGGAAGAGATTTTAAATCGCCTTTTGGTGAGAACACATATATTTCTTTTGAGTAAAGATTAAGTTTAAACTGCTCAACAAAATCAACTGCGTTCCCTTCTGGATTTTCTAAAGCTTCTTGAAGCCTGCTAATCCAAGTATCTAAACTGTCTTCCGGATCACTGCCCTCTTTATATTTATAATGTGCTGCATAGCCTTTTTCGGCTATTTCATTCATACGTTCACTACGAATTTGCACTTCAACCCAACGTCCTTTTGGTCCCATTACAGTGATATGCAAAGCTTCATATCCTGTTGATTTTGGCGATGATATCCAATCGCGCAATCGTATTGGGTTTGGTCTGAAATGGTCTGTTACAATGGAGTAGATTTTCCAAGCTAGGAACTTTTCGTTTTCAAGGTCTGATTTATAAATGATTCTAACGGCAAACTTATCGTATACCTCATCAAAAGAAACGCCTTGTTTTATCATTTTTCTACGAATCGAAAAAATTGATTTTGGACGTCCTTTAATGTCGTACTTTAATTTTTCTTTATCAAGAGATGTTTTTAACACCTCACTGATTTCTTTTATGTATTGATCTTGCTGCTCTTTACTTTCTTGCATCTTCGTTAAGATGTCTTCATACACTTCAGGTTCTGTATATTTTAGGCCAAGATCTTCAAGTTCAGTTTTAATATTATAAAGTCCTATTCTATGTGCTAAAGGCGCATAAATGTATAAGGTTTCTGATGCGATTTTAACCTGCTTATCAGGACGCATGGACTCCATCGTTTGCATATTGTGAAGTCTATCAGCAATTTTTATTATAATTACTCGAACATCGTCATTTAAGGTGAGTAGCATTTTGCGAAAATTCTCTGCTTGCATGGACACATCCATG
>CAZRDG010000083.1:0-9204 GCA_964598775.1 uncultured Lacinutrix sp. | reverse complement strand
GTAACTCCCATGTCAGCAATAAACTTATTCCAATCTATAGCAGGAGTGATTTCTTGTAATTGTGAGACTGAACGCGGATTGTTAAAGTTTCTGATATCTCTACTTTCAACCTTATCTAATCTTGGTTGTGCAAGTTCGGTTTCTAACTTTAAAACCAACTCAGCAGCTTTACGAGCTGATGCTTCATCATATTCCATAAATTGGAACATTCTAGCTATATGATCTTTATACTGACCTCTAATTTCTTTTGATTTACTGTCTTGATCTAAATAGTAGTCACGCTGTAAGCCTAAGCCACCAGGAAACACCCAAGCAGTATTCATGCTACTATCATTCAAATCTGGATTGGCACCAATGCCTGCAAATGGAGCAGAAACACCGACCGTTTTTGCGTAAACAGTTTGCATATCACTCAAACTGTTGATGCTATTTATAGCATTAAGCAATGGTTTAATAGGTTCAATACCGGCTTCGTTACGAGCCAAAGTATCTAATTCTGATTCAAAAATAAGTAATGCTTTTTTCTGATCAGAGCCTTCTTCATACTTCCCTAATTCTTTAGACGTTTTAATAATTTCTAGAACATCAGCTCTAGTCGATTTACGCAAAACTCCAAATCCACCCCAACGAGACTCATCATCAGGAATGGTGTTTGTTTTTACCCAATTTCCGTTTACAAAACTGTAAAAGTCCTGTTTAGGGTCTACTGAAGTGTCCATATTTTCCAGAATAATTCCAGGAATTTTTTCGGCTTCAGCCATTTCATTTTTTGGTTCTTCTTTACAAGCCATGAGTCCTAAAAAGGCAAATAAACTTGCAAACAATAATTTAGTTTGATTGATTTTCATTTTTGTTTAAGTATTTATATTGTACAATTTACTCAATATTTAGAAGCCTGAAAACGGAATTTGTTACATCTTAACAAAAAATTAAGAATTCTCCTTGACTAAGCTTTTAGCAATTAATTAGGCTTTTCAATGTTCTGTGACTCTTTTTCAAATTTTTTATTCATTTGAAAAACAAGGTTCGTATATGAAACTAGCACATCTTTAATAATGATTAAAAGATCCTCTTTTTTAGCCGAACTTAATGATGCCAAGCCTTCCAGTTTTAAAAAAGTGGTTTCAATCACTGAAAGCCTTACCAAAATAGCAGTCGTTTTTAGTGATTCTGGAATTTCGTTTTTTAAATCGTTTAAGAAACCAACCAAAATGGCTTTGTCATCACTAAAAAACGACAAATCACCTGTTTTTAAAATTTCAATTTTATCAGTTAATTCATTGAATTTTTGCCAATTAGACGTTTTACTTTTAGTAAGGTTACTTAAGGCGAAATCAGTATATTTTAGTTTTGTAATGTCTCTTGAAGTAATCTGACTACTATCAATGGTTTCAATCTCTTCAATAATATTTGAATTATTTGTTGTTTGGTTATTACAACTAGAAATAAAAAGGATAACCAGAAATAGGATAGAAATTTTAATAGAATTTTGCATGTAAGTCATTGCATTCAAACTTTATGAGTACAAATATATTGTATACGCTTTCTATTAAAGCTAATTTTAAGATAAAAATATAGCGATAACTATAAAATCTTCCTATTTTTGAAATACTAAATGACTACAATGTAAATGGTTTCAAAAACTTTAATAATTGGTGCGTGTGGCCAGATTGGCTCTGAATTAACATATAAATTAAGAGCTGAAATTGGTGATAAAAATGTTATTGCTAGCGATATCAAAGAGAGTAATTTGGAATTGGTGAAGTCTGGACCTTTTAAAATTCTAGATGCTAAAAACTTTGATCAAATTAAAGAATGTATTGAAAAAAACAACGTTGGTACTGTTTATTTAATGGCAGCAATGCTTAGCGCTACAGGAGAAAAATTTCCAGAAAAAGCATGGGATTTAAACATGACCTCATTATTGAATGTTCTTAACTTAGCAAAAGAAAAGATTATTGATAAAATATTTTGGCCTTCAAGTATTGCTGTTTTTGGGCCAACCACTCCAAAAGCAAATACACCACAACGTACAATTATGGAACCAACTACAGTTTATGGTATAACTAAGCAAGTAGGAGAACGTTGGTGTGAGTATTATTTTAACAATTATGGAGTTGATGTAAGAAGTATTAGATATCCAGGAATTATTAGTTGGAAAACCTTACCTGGAGGAGGAACTACAGATTACGCTATAGATATTTTTCACAAAGCAATTAGTGATGGGCATTACGATTGTTTTTTAACTGAAGACACAGCTTTGCCAATGATGTTTATGGAGGATGCAGTGAAAGCAACATTAGATATTATGAATGCTGAATCAAGTGATGTCAAAATTAGATCTTCATATAATCTTGCCGCCATCAGTTTTACACCAAAAGAACTGGCTAATGAGATTAAAAAGCAAATTCCAGATTTCACTATTGATTATGAGGCAGATTTCAGACAAAAAATAGCAAATTCATGGCCAAACTCCATAGATGATTCTGAAGCCAGACAAGATTGGAATTGGGAGCACTCATATGACTTGAATGCTATGAGTACTGAAATGCTCACCCAATTAGGTAAAAAAACTACTGTGTCCTAATTTTTTTTAAGAGGTAGAGCTTCTGCAGGTCTAAATTCGGATAAACCAGTTTCATTTATGGTTTTTTCAATATCAGAAATTGATGAAGGAACAAAAGCGCTTAAGTTTTCTACACCAGATTCTGTAACAACTGCAACATCTTCAATTCTGATATAAAGTCTTTCTTCAGGAATCCAAATCATTGGATCAATGGTAAAAACCATTCCTGGTTTTAATTCGACTCCATGAACGCGTCCAACATCATGTACAGCCATGCCAACTGGATGCTGAAAATGACCTCTAAATTTGATACCATTTTGAACGGCTTTCAAATGTTCTGGTTTTACAAAAGATTTTCCAACAAGATATTTTTCCATATCTGAAGCTGCACTATCTAATACGTAATTAGAATTCACACCTGGTTTGATATGTTTAAATAAGGCATCTCTGTAAGCCACAATAAATTTATACAGTGCTGATTGCTCTTTATTAAATGATCCATTAACTGGCCAAATCCTTGTAACATCACTTGTGTAATTGTGATAATCCGGAGCATAATCCATAAGAACCAAATCTCCATCTATTAATTTGTCAGTTTTCCTAAAATAATGTCCCATGTAGGCATTTGTTCCTCCACCTATAATTGCTGGATATCCATCACCTTGAGATCCATGTTGATAGAAAACATATTTTGCAGCAGCATCTAATTGATATTCGTATACGCCTGGTTTGGTTGATCTCATGGCCTCTATAATGGCAAGGCCTGCAATTTCAGTTGCTCTTCTAATAACTTCGATTTCTTTAACACTTTTTATTAAACGCATGGCATCCAGTTGGGGTGATAAATCACGAATATTAAATTCTGGAAATCTATCGTTAATTAGTTTAATAAATCTTGCTTCTCTGGTGGTGTGTGAATCCCAAGGATCAGATGCAGCTCGCGCATGACCATGTAATATTTCATCTCTACTATCATTGCCAGTTTCTGCTGGGCTAAAAGGAGTATACAAAATAGGAGCTTCTGCTTTAATAAGTCCAGTTCCGACAAGGTCATTTCCAAGAAACTCTATAGGGCGAACTCTATCTACGCCTGTTAATTCTATAATTAAATCTGCATCTTCGGCTGATAAAATTTTACCTTGACTTCGTTCTCTGTCTTCTTCTCGATGTGGTAAATAAATTGTTGCGCTTCTGTTTTTTCCGTTTAATAATAAATAAGCATGACCTTCTTCTAATCCACATAAATAATAAAAAGTGTTTGATTGTCTAAAAACTTTAAAACCAGCAACACTTGGTGCGCTTTGAATTAGTGCTATAGCATTACTGCCAATTGCGTCGAATATTTTGGTTCGTCGAGCTTCAAATTCTTCAATCGGAAAATCTGTTTGGTAATAATGTTTTTCTTGGGAAATTAAAATTGATGGACTAAATATTAGTAATAAAATTACCAAAACTCGAATTTTTATAGACTGCATGATAAATTATGTTAGTTAATAATAGCTTTACAGATATTTAACAATGTAAGGATAATTTTTAATCTAAGATAAAATCAATACATTAGTCATCTAAGCATATAACAATTACCAACTGATAACCAACAACCATGAAAACACAAAAAAATAAATTTATTAATAAACTGTGTTTGATCCTGTTTTTAATCTTTCAAAGTAATTTGCTTGCATTTACTGATGGATATCCCAAAAACCCCAAAATTGATGCTTTAAATTATATTTTCAATATTGAGTTGTTTGATGATAAAGATGTCATCAAATGTGAAGTAACTGTCGATATTCGTTTTAAAGGAGCTGGCATTAAACAATTAAGGTTTGATTTAATAAACGCTTCTAGTGCAGTAGGTGATAAAGGGATGAATGTCAGTAGTGTCGAATCGAATGGTAGTTCATTAAATTTTACTCATGAAAACGATGAGTTATTAATTCAGCTTCCTGAGCCATCCATGATGGATCAGCGCACTCAATATATTATTCGTTATGAAGGTATTCCAGCCAGTGGCTTACATATTGGAATAAATAAACATGGTGATAGAACATTTTTTAGCGATAACTGGCCAAATCGTGGACGACATTGGTTATCAACTATTGATCATCCTTACGATAAAGCCATGTGCGAGTTTATTGTAACTGCTCCAAATCATTATCAAGTTATATCAAATGGATTAAAAGTAGAAGAGACTAGCCTTAATAACAACAAAAAACTTACTCATTGGAAGCAATCTGTACCAATAGCAACTTGGCTCTATGTTCTAGGTGTAGCCGAATTTGCTATACAATATGTGGATGAGTATGACGGTAAATCCATTGAAACTTGGGTTTTTAAGCAAGATAGAGATGCAGGTTTTTATGATTTTGCTGAACCTACAAAGCAAGTTTTAGAGTTTTATAGCGATTATATTGGGCCATTTTCGTACGAGAAATTAGCCAATATTCAATCAAATAGCGTGAGTGGAGGCATGGAAGCAGCTTCAGCAATTTTGTATAGTGCAGGCTCTGTAGTTGGTGATAGAAATACACGTTGGCGCAATGTGGTAATTCATGAAATTGCCCACCAATGGTTTGGAAATGCTGTTACAGAATATGATTGGGATGATATTTGGTTGAGCGAAGGTTTTGCAACCTATTTCACGTTGCTTTTTATTGAACATCAATATGGCAGAGATGAATTTCTAAATGGACTACGCTCAAGTCAGAAAAGTGTAGATATGTTTTATGAAAAAAATCCAGAATATACCATAGTACACAATAATTTAAAGGACATGAAGGACGTCACAACATCGCAAATCTACCAAAAAGGGAGTTGGATTTTGCATATGTTGCGAGGAGTTGTTGGAACAGATAATTTTTGGAAAGGAATTAGGATTTACTACCATAAATTCAAAGATTTAAATGCAACAACTGAAGATTTTAAAAAGGTGATGGAAGAAGTATCTGGGAAAGAATTGGATATCTTTTTTGAACAATGGCTTTATAAACCTGGAATATTAAAATTGAATGGTAATTGGAAGTACAATAAAAAAGAAGGTGAAATAATTATAAACTTGAGCCAAGTACAAACTGATGGAAGCTTATTTGAAATGCCTTTGGAAATAGGTATTGATTATGGCAATAAACAACAGCAGATAGAATTGATTAATATAAAAGAACAATCGAACAGTTTTAAACTAAAAGTTAATAAAGAACCTTTAGAAATTATACTAGATCCAAATTATTGGGTGTTAATGAATCATGAATTTCTGAAGTACTAAAAAACAAAAAACCCTGAAACAATGAAGTTTCAGGGTTTTTTTGTGGTACCTCCAGGAATCGAACCAGGGACACACGGATTTTCAGTCCGTTGCTCTACCAACTGAGCTAAGGTACCTCGCCAAAGCGGTTGCAAATATATATTCATTTTTATTATTCCCAAAAGAAAATCAGCAAAAAATGGTTTCTATTTTTTATCTTATTTTGTTAAGCTAATCACAATTCCGTAATTTGATTAATTCAATGGCCTTTATTAAACACGGTTTTGTAAATTTACAGCTTTTAATTGTGATATGAACCTGATTATTGATGTCGGAAATACCAAAGTAAAACTTGCAGTTTTTAAAGAACAGAAGCTTTTAAACAAAGTGTCTACTACTCACAAAAACTTAATAAGTAAAATACATAAACTTCAGAAGGACTATAACGATATAAAGCATTGTATTATATCGTCTGTAGGAAGGATTTCTGAAGCTGATATCGAGCAACTTAAAAATGACTTTAAGCTACTGGTTTTAAGTAGCTCAACAAAAACACCTTTTAAGAATTGTTATGAAACACCTACAACATTAGGCGTAGATCGCATAGCCCTTGTAAGTGCCTCTATGAATAAGTTCCCAGATAAAAATGTGCTTATTATTGATGCTGGAACTTGTATTACTTATGATTTTATTAATCACAAAAATGAGTATCTAGGTGGTGCTATTTCGCCAGGAATAAAAATGCGATACAATGCTTTACATAATTTAACAGCGAACTTACCGTTATTAGAAGCAAAACCTCCAAAAGATTTAATAGGAAAATCAACCTCTGAATCCATACATTCAGGAATAGTAAACGGAATTTTGAAAGAAATAGATGGCATTGTTCTTGAATATCAAAAAAAATATCAAGATTTAACAGTTATTTTAACAGGTGGAGACACTAAATTCTTGTCAAAGCAATTAAAAAGTAGCATATTTGCGAACTCAAATTTCCTTTTAGAGGGTTTAAACTTTATTTTAGAATTTAATACAAACGAATGATTAAAAAACTTTGTATAGTTTTATTTGCCTTAGCTGCATTAAATATTCACGCTCAAGAAGGTACTACATCTCCTTATTCTTTTTACGGAATTGGTAGTTTAAAATTTAAAGGAACTACTGAATATAGAAGCATGGGAGGACTAAGTATATACTCAGATAGTATCCATGTTAATTTGCGTAATCCAGCGTCTTATGGAGGAAAAAGCTTAAAAGTTGGAGGGTACAATAACGAAAGTCGTCCTATAAAATTTACTGTAGGTGGTTCACATAGCAATACAACCCTAAAAACAACTGACGAATCTCAAGAAGCCAGCTCAACTACATTTGATTACCTAGCTTTATCCTTACCAATTGGTAAGTTAGGTGTTGGATTTGGATTAATGCCATACACTTCTGTTGGTTATAAATTAGAATCAATTGATAATTCAGATGTTGATAATCCTGATCAAATAACTCACAGATATAGAGGTGAAGGTGGTGTAAACAAGGCATTTTTAGGGCTTGGTTATCAGTTAACCAATGATTTAAGAATTGGTATAGATGCGAGTTACAACTTTGGAAATATTCAAAATTCAGTAATCGAATTTCTATATAATGATAATGAAGATGGACCAGATGAATTGATACAATATCAAACTAGAGAGTCCAATCGTTCGGATATTAGCGGATTAAATTTTAATTTTGGTGTCATTTATTCACCAATGATTTCTGAGAAATTAGAATTAACTACCGCATTTACCTTTACTCCTAAGAGTGAACTCACCTCGAGCAATCAAAGAACTATTGCAACCATAGTTATTAACCCGAATTCTGGGCAAGAATTTCCGGTTAATGAAATAGAGCAAAATCTTGAAGCTTCTGGTTTAAAAACAACGACACTGACCTTGCCTTCTAAAACAGCTTTTGGAGCAGGTATTGGTGAACCTAGAAAGTGGTTTTTTGGTGCCGAATACACCATGTTAAAAACAAGCCAGTTTTCAAATCCAATTTTCAGTGTAGATAATGCGACTTTTGAAGATGCTTCTGAAATTGCACTAGGAGGTTTTTTTATACCACAGTACACATCATTTAATAAGTACTGGAAAAGAATGGTTTATAGAGCTGGAATGCGATTTGAAAAAACAGGTTTAAAAATTAATAACGAGTCCATAAAAGAGTTTGGCATGTCTTTTGGAGTAGGTATTCCAGTTGGAGGAGCTTTCTCAAATGCAAACTTAGGATTTGAAGTCGGTAAAAGAGGAACAACAAACCAAAATTTGATACAAGAAAATTTTGTTAACTTCCATCTAAGTTTGTCATTAAATGACAGATGGTTTGAAAAAAGAAAATTTAACTAATTATTATATAAAACTTGAATTATGAAGACGAGAATTACACTATTAGTAGCCTTACTTTTTTTAGGGTTTAACTTCGCAACTGCTCAAGGGAATGAGGAAGACATGAACACGCTTTCTATTTTTAGCGAATACGCTAAAGCAAAAAATTATGACGCAGAGTATGAACCATGGATGCAATTAAGAAAACGTAACCCAAAATTTAACAGAGCAATTTTTACCTACGGAGAAAATATTTTAGAGCATAAAATTGAAAACTCTAAAGGTGCTGAGCAAGTTGCTTTTATCAAAGATTTAGTGGCAATGTGGGAAGAAAGACGCATGCATTTTGCTAGCAAAACGGATGATGGTGAATTCTTAGCTAAATCTTGTCAATTACAATATGACTATAGAAATGAGTTAAATATGACCGACAGTCAGTTGTACGATTGTTTTGACAATGCATATAAAACAGATCAAGCAACATTTACAAATCCAAAATCATTATACACATACTTTAAGTTAATGGTTAATCTTTATGATGCTGGAAAAAAACCGGCTGAAGATCTGTTTACTAAATATGATGAGATCTCAGAAAAAGTTGAATCTGAAGTTAAAAACTATACAAAGTTATTAGACAAGTATATTCCTGCTGGAGATAGCGATGAGGAAATTAAATTAAGCAGCAAAGATCAAAGAATTGTAAAGTCTTATACAACTTATCTTAGAGCTTATGATCAAATTTCTTCAGGTATGGATAAAGATTTAGGTGATCGCGCTAATTGCGAAAACTTGATTCCTTTATATAACAAGAATTATGAGCAAAATAAAAACGATGGATTATGGTTGCAGAGAGCAATGAACAGGTTGTTTGCAAAAGAATGTACTGATGACCCATTGTTTGTTAAAATAGTAGAGCAAAAAAACAACTTGCAACCAAATGCTGATACAGCTTATTATTTAGGTTTGTTAAAAGAAAAGAAAGGTAATGATTCTGAAGCATTAGCGTATTACAATCAAGCTGTTGATTTGCAAACAGA
>CAZRDG010000082.1:0-9250 GCA_964598775.1 uncultured Lacinutrix sp. | reverse complement strand
ATAATGTAAATAATTTTATTACATTTGAGACGCTAACAAAACGCAATTGATGATTACTCATATTCAAGGGAAGCTTACTGAGAAAAATCCTACTGACGTTGTGATAGACTGTAATGGAGTTGGATATTTATTGAATATTTCCTTACATACCTATTCTCAAATTCCTGATGCCGAAAATTTACGCCTTTACACGCATCTTCAAGTTAAAGAAGATTCTCATACATTGTATGGTTTTTCATCATTGGCAGAACGTGAGATCTTTAGACTTTTAATTTCGGTTAGTGGTATTGGTGCAAGCACGGCTAGAACAATGTTATCATCGTTAACACCAAAACAAGTGCGAGAAGCAATCGCATCAGAAAACGTGTCGCTCATTCAATCTGTAAAAGGAATTGGTTTAAAAACGGCTCAACGTGTTATTATTGAGCTAAAAGATAAAGTCCTTAAAGTTTATGATATTGATGAAGCAGCCTACATTTCAAACAATACAAACAAAGATGAAGCGTTATCTGCATTAGAGGTTCTTGGTTTTGCCAAGAAACAAGCTGAAAAAGTAATTGATAAAATATTAAATAATCAACCTGAAGCAAATGTTGAAACACTAATAAAAGAAGCCCTAAAAAATTTATAAAGAATTTGAAGACAACCAACTTTACATTTTCTAAATCCACTAAAACACTTGTATTATCTGTGCTTATGCTTTTTGTGTATGCTTTAACTTTTGCACAAGAAGAAACTGAAACTGTTAGAGATTCTACATCAACAACATTTTCATTTGGTAATTTAACCTTGCCAAATCCGAACAGTATAGTTTCCAAATATACTTACGACCCATTAACAGACAGATACATCTATAATGAAAGCGTTGGCAACTTTAATATTAATTACCCAATAATTTTAACACCTGCCGAATATCAACAATTAGTACTTCAAGAAAACTTACGTAATTATTATAAACAAAAAATTGACGCTGCAGACGGCAAAAAAGAAGGTGTTGAAGATTTGCAAAAAAACCTGATTCCAGAGCTTTACGTAAACTCAAGTTTTTTCGAAACACTTTTTGGAGGTAATACCATAGAAGTTATTCCTCAGGGTTCTGTAGAGATGGACTTAGGATTGCTCTATACAAAACAAGATAATCCCTCATTTTCACCGCGAAACAGAAGCAATTTCACTTTCGATTTTGATCAAAGGATAAGCTTGAGTTTATTGGGAAAAGTTGGAACCAGATTACAAGTAACAGCCAATTATGACACGCAATCCACGTTTGATTTTCAAAATTTAATAAAATTAGAATACACACCAACTGAAGACGATATCATTCAAAAAATTGAGGTTGGTAATGTAAGTATGCCATTAAACAGCTCGCTTATTTCTGGTGCGCAAAGTTTATTTGGTGTAAAAACTCAGCTGCAGTTTGGAAAAACAACAATAACCGGAATTTTCTCAGAGCAGAAGTCACAAACAAGAACAGTCGTATCCCAAGGTGGTGGAACATTAGAGGAATTCGAATTTTTCGGTCTTGATTATGATGAAAATCGTCACTTCTTCTTAGCACAATATTTTAGAAACAAATACGACGAAGCTTTACAAAACTATCCATTTATAAATTCTCAAGTACAAGTAACTAGAATTGAAGTTTGGATAACTAATAGAACAAGTCAAACGGATAATGTTAGAAATATTGTTGCTTTTCAAGATTTAGGAGAATCTGATATATTAGGTTCTGCCGTAACTGTTAATGTTGGACCAAACTCATTTCCAGATAACGGAAATAACAATTACGATCCAACAAATATTGGAGGCCCAGGATCTCAGTTAAATAATGCTGTAAGAGATATTGCAACAGTTCAGTCTGGTATTTTAATACCTGGAGTTAACGAAGGTTTTGATTATGGAAAACTGGAAAATGCGCGTAAGCTAGTTGAAGGCAGTGAGTACACATTAAACACACAATTAGGTTACATATCTTTGAATCAGCGTTTACAAAATGATGAGATTTTATCTGTAGCGTTTCAATATACTGTTGGTAGTCAAGTGTATCAAGTAGGTGAATTTGCCAATGATGGTGTAGATGCAACTGATAGTTCAGTTGATGGAAATACAGGTAACACAATCATTAATAATAATAACTTGGTCACCAAAATGTTAAAAAGTGCTGTGACTAATGTCGACCAGCCTATTTGGGATTTAATGATGAAAAACATTTATAATACTGGTGCTTTTCAATTAGATCAAGAAGATTTTAAACTCAACATTTTCTATACAGAAACGTCACCACTTAATTATATAACTCCAGTAAGTGGAACACCATTTCCTACTCCAGGACCAAACGAAACTAATTTACAAGACACACCATTATTGCGCGTTTTTAATTTAGATCGATTAAATTTCAACAATGATCCGCAAGCTAATGGAGATGGATTTTTTGATTTTGTTCCAGGAATAACAGTCATTCAACAAAACGGAAAAATAATATTTACTAATGTTGAACCTTTTGGACGCTATTTATTTGATGTGCTAGATATTGATGGAAACCCTTCAGATAACGAGGCAGACTACAACGATATTGCACAATTTAACGCCAACCAATCTAAGTACGTTTATGATAAACTCTACAAGGAGACTAAAACAGCTGCGTTAGAAGATGGTGAAAAGAATAAGTTTCAAATAAAAGGGCGTTATAAATCTTCGGGAGGATCAGGAATACCAATTGGTGCATTCAATGTGCCAAGAGGTTCAGTAAAAGTAACTGCTGGAGGACGTGTGCTTGTAGAAGGTGTTGACTATACGGTTAATTATCAAATAGGAACTGTACAGATTTTAGATCCTGCGCTTCAAGCATCAAACACACCTATTCAGGTTTCAGTTGAAAACAATGCTGTATTTGGACAACAAACAAGACGTTTTACAGGACTTAATGTTGAACATAAATTCAATGAAAACTTTGTTGTTGGTGGAACATTTCTAAACCTAAGCGAGAGGCCAATAACTCAAAAAGCGAATTATAATAGTGAGCCGATAAACAATACAATATTTGGACTGAATGCAAATTATTCAACTGAAGTGCCATTCTTAACACGATTAGCAAACAAGCTTCCAAATATTGATACAGATGTACAATCAAACTTCTCAATCCGTGGTGAGTTTGCTTATTTATTACCAGGTTCACCAAAAGGAACAGATTTCCAAGGAGAAGCCACTTCTTATGTCGATGATTTTGAAGGCACACAAAATGCCATTGAATTACTGACGCCACAATCATGGTTTTTGTCGAGTAGGCCAAGAGATTTGGGAAGAGTTTATGCCGAGGGTGATGAAGATGACAATGGCTTACAGAACGGTTTCGATAGAGCATTTTTAAACTGGTATACAATTGACCCAATTTTTTATAGTAGTCAAAAACCCAGTGGAATTTCAGACGATGATCTTTCAAATTTATACACGAGAAGAGTGTTTATTGATGAAATTTTTCCTCAGACAGATATCGTTCAAGGACAAGCCACAATAATCCCGACATTAGACTTATCTTTTTTTCCAGCTGAAAGAGGACCATACAATATGGATCCGGATGAGTCCGATGATGTACTTGACAATCCACAAGACAGTTGGGCGGGAATTATGAGACAATTAACCTCTACTGATTTTGAACAAGCTAACGTAGAGTATATTGAATTTTGGTTATTAGATCCATTCTTAAATAACCCAACAAATCCAGGAGGAAAATTAACTTTTAATTTGGGTAATATATCTGAGGATGTATTAAAAGATGGTAGAAAACAATACGAAAATGGCCTTCCTGAAGACGGAAATATTAGTTTATTACCTCAAACAGTTTGGAATAGTGTAGTGCCACAAAATCAATCGTTAATTTATGCCTTTTCAACACTTGGTGGTGAGCGAGCAAATCAAGATGTTGGTTTTGATGGTTATGATGATGTAGAAGAAGCAGCTGTCTTTCCAGCGTTTTCAGGTTTAGAGGATCCTGCGAAAGATAACTACACTTATTTCTTGAATACCGAAGGAAATATTTTTGAACGTTATAAAAAATTTAACGGATTAGAAGGGAACTCACCTGACACTTTCACAGATACTAACAGAGGTTCTACCACTCAGCCAGATGTAGAAGATATTAATAGAGATAACACAATGAATACCATTGATAGTTATTTTGAATATGAAATGAATATAACACCTGCTAGTCTAGCAGATTTGAATAATGAATTTATTGTTGATCGAAAGGAAGATCAAGTGTCTTTGCCAAATGGCAATAGTGCAACTACAAGATGGTATCAATTCAGAATTCCAGTAAGTGTACCTCTTGCAGATTTTGACAATCCTGCAATACCAGAATACAGTCGTGTTGGTGGAATTACAGATTTTCGTTCGATAAGGTTTGCTAGAATGTACCTTAAAGAATTTACTCAAAATACAATCATGAGATTTGCCTCTTTAGATTTAGTTAGAAGTGATTGGAGACGGTACAAATTAGCACTTGATCAAGAAGCAAATAACGATAACGACAACACGGATTTTTCAGTTGGAATAATTGGACTTTTAGAGAATGACGGAAATTATGTTTCACCCCCAGGTGTAGAGCGTGAACAGCTAAACAATAATAACACCATTGTTAGGCAAAACGAACAGTCATTGGTTGTTAACACTTGCGATTTAGAATCACAAGATTCGAGAGCTGTATTTAAAAATATCAGTGTAGATATGCGTCAGTTTAAAAAACTACGAATGTTTATTCACGCTGAAGATGGAGCCAATCAAGAATTTGAGCAAGGTAATTTAGTCGGATTCATTAGAATGGGTAATGATTTTACCCAAAACTATTATGAAATTGAAGTGCCATTAAGAAAATCATCTGGTTCTACTGTTGGTGTTGATACTGAAGCAACAAAAAGAGAAGTTTGGCCATTGTTTAATGAAATCAATTTGCCAATTGAAGTTTTACAGACCATTAAATCTTTAGGGATTAATGAAGGTACTTTAGGAGCGGAAGATCCTACATTTTATAATGTTATTGATGGTGTACTTCAAGAAAATCCTGTTGGAGAATTTGATCCTTTTTTAGTTGGATTTAGTACGCCTCAAGATGAAGGTCCTCACGAACAAAGAGTGGCGATAAAAGGAAACCCAAACTTTGGAGATATAAGAACTTTAATGGTTGGTGTCAAAAATATAGGACGTATTAATCAATGTTCTCAAGTTTGGTTTAATGAATTGCGTTTATCTGAAATGGATAACGAAGGAGGTTGGGCTGCTGTAGTGAATATGGATACCAATATTGCAGATTTTATGGATATTTCTGCTACAGGAAGACGAAGTACTTCAGGCTTTGGAACTATTGAACAAGGACCTAACGAAAGAAGCAGAGAAGATATTAAACAATATGATGTTGTAACCAACATGAATCTTGGTCAGTTGTTACCAAAAACTTGGGGAATACAATTACCATTTAACTATGGTCAAAGTGAAGAGTTAATTACACCTGAATATGACCAACAATACAAAGATGTTACATTACAAAGTAGATTGGATGCAGCAGATACTCAAGAGGAACGAGATGTGATTAAGGAACAATCAGAATCATATACCAAACGAACAAGTGTTAACTTTATTGGAGTAAAAAAGAATAGAACCAATGAAGAAAAAGCTCCAAAGTTTTATGATGTAGAAAATCTTACGCTTAACTACTCGTTCAACCAAACTGAACATCGTGATTATGAAATTGAAAATGCTTTAGATCAAAATGTTAGAGTAGGTGCAAATTATAATTTCAACTTCAACCCTATTAAAATAGAGCCTTTTAAAAAGAACGATTCGTTATTTAAGTCTCAATATTTAAAGCTTCTTAAAGATTTCAATTTCAACTTATTGCCAACTAGTTTTTCTGTGAATGCTGACATCATAAGGCAATTCAATAAGCAAAAATTCAGAGAAATAGATTTAACTGGAGGCAACATTGGTTTGGAAGAACTGTTTAGAAGAAATTATATGTTTGACTTCCAATATGCCATAAACTATGATGTTACAGATGCTTTGAGTTTCAATTTTACGGCTTCTAATAATAATATCGTTAGAAACTATTTTCTCCAAGATAATATTAATGGCGCTCAAGATCCTGAATTGGATGTTTGGGATGGTTTCTTTGATGTTGGAGATCCAAATAGACAATATCAACAACTTCAGCTTAATTATGAAGTTCCATTTAGTAAAGTGCCTTTTTTACAGTTCTTAAGAGCTAGTTATGCCTACACTGGAGATTTTCAATGGCAAAAAGGATCAGACTTGTTTGGTAACCTCACGGTAGATGGCCAAACTTATGATTTAGGAAATACCATTCAGAATTCAAATAAGCACCAGCTTAATTCATCGATAGATATGACCAGGTTATATCGTTATGTTGGTTTAGTTAAAAAAACTAATTCTACTGCGGCAAAAAGAGGAGTGCCAAACCAAAGAGCCAATCAAAATACACCTCAAACTACATCAAAATCAAATAAAGCTTACAATACCATGATTGATTTGGTAACCATGGTGAAAAGAATTCAGATAAATTATTCTGAAAACAATGGAAGTTTCTTACCTGGCTATTTACAAACTCCTGGATTTATAGGCACACTAAAACCTTCCTTTGGATATACTTTTGGAAGCCAGAGAGATATTAGACAGTTGGCAGCAAGAAACGGTTGGCTAACAGTTTTCCCAGAGTTTAATCAACAATATTCAGAAAGACAGACAAAAAACTTAGATTTCACGGTAAACATTGAACCTGTTAGTGATTTAAAAATTGATTTAACAGGAGGCAGAACTTATGCTGACACCTACACAGAAAATTTTAATACTACAGACACAAATGGCGATGGCTTAAGTAATATTTATAATTCGCAAATTCAAAATACGTTTGGTAATTTTAATATTTCGACATCACTTATTAAAACAGCTTTTGGTAAGAGTGATGAAACAGGGTCTGTTGCTTTCGACGATTTTAGAGCAAACAGATTAATCATCGCTAACAGATTGGCAACTCAAGCAGGTATTGATATTAATGATCCTGGGAACTTAGATGCAGATGGTTTTCCAATTGGGTACGGAAAAAGTAATCAAGCTGTTTTGCTACCTGCATTTTTATCAGCATATACTGGAAAAGATCCAGGTAAAGTTAAATTAGGTGCCTTTAGAGATGTTCCAATACCAAACTGGACATTAAAGTATACAGGATTTATGAAAATGAAATGGTTTCAAAAACACTTTAACCGTTTCTCTTTGACTCATGGATATAGCTCAATGTACACTATAAATCAGTTCAGAACGAATTTGAATTATGATCCAAATAATCCGAATGAGTTAGATCAAGGTGGGAACTTCAGAAATAAAACTCTATTTAGTAATATCAATTTAATGGAACAGTTTAGTCCATTATTCAAGTTTGATATGGAAATGAAAAACTCACTTAAAATTTTAGCCGAAGTAAGAAAAGACAGATTATTATCTATGAGTTTTGACAACAATCTACTAACTGAAATTAAAGGAAATGAGTACATAGTAGGTTTGGGTTACAGAATTAAAGATGTAAAAATAAACTCCAAACTAGCTGGAAATAGACAAGTCATTAAAAGTGATTTGAATATGAAAGCGGATATTTCATTAAGAGATAATAAAACCATTATTAGGTACTTAGACCTCAATAACAATCAAGTGACTTCTGGTCAAACCATATGGAGTTTGAAATATTCAGCAGACTATGCGTTTAGTAAAAACCTAACAGGAATTTTCTATTTTGATTATTCATTCTCTGAGTATGCAATTTCTACTGCATTTCCTCAAACTACCATACGTTCAGGTTTAACCTTACGCTACAATTTTGGAAACTAATTAACTATTTATATATTTTTAAAAAATTACATTATGAACATTCCATCAAATTTAAAATACACAAAAGACCACGAATGGATTAAAGTAGATGGTGATACCATTACAGTTGGCATTACTGATTTTGCTCAAAGCGAATTAGGTGATATTGTATATGTTGAAGTTGAAACTGTTGACGAAACTTTGGAAGCTGAAGAGGTTTTCGGAACCGTTGAAGCTGTAAAAACTGTTTCAGATTTATTTTTGCCAGTATCAGGTGAAATTATCGAGTTTAATGAAGCCTTAGAGGATGAGCCGGAAAAAGTAAATTCAGATCCATATGGAGAAGGCTGGATGATTAAAGTTAAATGCTCTGATATCTCTCAATTGGATGATTTATTGTCAGCCGATGATTATAAAAACTTAATTGGTGCTTAAAAAAATATTGCTAGTCATAGCATTATTATATACCATTGCATTAGCAATACTAAGCCTTTTAAGTTCTGATGATTTGCCAGATGTTGAGGTTGAATATGTAGATAAATTTGTGCATACAATAGCTTATGCTTTGCTATGTTTACTATGGTATTCGGTTTTGAAGTCTTTTAAATTTTCGAAAGCACTTTTGGTTGCAGCAGCAATTGCAATAATTTATGGTATAATTCTTGAGGTATTACAAGGAACACTAACAGAAGGAAGGACACTTGATTTATATGATGTTCTTGCGAACTGTATTGGAGTAGGTTTTATTTCATCAATATTAATCATAAGAAATAAAACTCAAGTTAAAAATTTATAAACTCTTGCTTTTTTAGCAAATTATTGGTTATTTTACCAATCTTGAAAAACACGATTCAATTATGGAACCTAAAAAAAATCCTAAAGCAGATGTTAGCAGAAATGGCTCAGTCTATTTCGCTGTTGGTCTTGCCTTAATGTTATTTGTAACATACAGTACTATTAACTACAAAACTTATGACAAAGAAGCTATTGACATAGGAATGGTAAATATGGATGAACTGGATGATGAAGAAATTCCAATCACAGAACAGATTCAAACTCCACCACCACCACCACCACCTCCAGCAGCTCCTGAAGTGATTGAAATTGTTGAAGATGAAGAAGAAATCGAAGAAACAGTAATTGAATCTACTGAAACTAACGAAAATGAAGAAATCGTTGAAATTGAAGAAGTGGAAGTAGAAGAAGTAGAAGAAGATATTGAAGTGCCTTTTGCTGTAATTGAAAATGTTCCAATTTTCCCAGGTTGTGAAAGTGGAAACAATGCTCAAAAAAGAGATTGTATGTCTGAGAAAATCACAGCATTTGTTCAAAAGAAATTTAATACTGACTTAGCAGGTGATTTAGGACTTTCAGGTAGACAACGTAT
>CAZRDG010000081.1:0-9505 GCA_964598775.1 uncultured Lacinutrix sp. | reverse complement strand
AGGTTATTATTTCTGCAAATTTTTTGATTAAGAAATCTGTTTTTTTGGCATTAAATTTAGTAGTTAACAAAAAACTATATGGCTATGACAATTATTTTGCTTCACAACTGAAAAGCCAAAATGTTTCTGTAAAACATCTTGATAATGAAGTTTATCATTTAGGTATAGAAACCAGCGAGCAATACTTACAAAAAAAGGAACAAGCAGCAGAGGCCTTACTTTTTTTTTATGAGACAGGATTAATAACGTCTCATGAAAATGGATTATTAAAATTATTTTTGGTGCTTAGAAAATGGCATTTAAACCATTTTTTTAGTTTTATTTATCTGATTTTTAAAAATAGCCTTAAACGACAGTTAACTGGAAAAAAACCTTCATTAAAACTATTACAACTTTACAGATTATCTTATTTATGTAATTTGAATAATAATAAACAAAACATTATAAGCTAATAAATTGATTATAATCCCTTATATAATCACTTTCATCAAACACATCTGAGGCTAGGACCAAACAAACAGCTCCAGAGGAAAAATTGTCTAATTCTCTCCAAATGCCTGTTGGTATGAGTAACCCCTTGTTAGGTTTATTTAACATTACTTTTTTCTTAGATTTACCATCGTCAAGTAACACTTCAAAACTTCCACTAATAGCAATTAACATTTCAAATACCTCTTTATGTGCATGTCCTCCGCGATAAGCATCACTTGGGACATCATATAAATAATATACTCTTTTTATATCAAAAGGATAAGTATCTTTTTCAATCACCGCTAAGTTCCCTCTACCTTGTTCATCAACAATTTTTGGAATGTCAATTATTTTTATGTTTTCAAGTTGCATTTTACTCATTTTATCTGGTTTCCAAACCTTGTTTTAATAATGACTTATAATCTCTAATGCCTTTAAGTGCAACACCAAATTTCGGAATTATTTCTGAAACCGATAACTTTCCATGTCTAAAGGTTAAATAAATGTGTTTGGCTATCCTGAAATAGGCAAAAAATCCAGAATATTTATAATACAAGGCACTTCTACCATAAATAAGTCTATTACTAGCCATATCTTGACCTGAACTAAATTTTGGATGGCTTAGAATAACCTTAGGTTCAAAATAAATACTTAAGCCTGCTCTTAATGCATTTCTTAAAAAAACATACTCATCAGCCACTTCAAATTGGTTGCCTAAACCAAAATGTGGATTAAAACCAACTTTGTTTTTTACACTTTGTAATTTAAAAGCAATGACAACAGAATTAGCGGTGTAAACAGTTGTTTCATTATGTTTCACAATATCTTGATAATCGCGAAACAAATGTCCATCATCATCCATCATTTGAAATGTAATAATATCTGCCACATCATTTTTTTCAAATGCTGAAACAATAACATCTTTAAATCCTTCTACGTATACTATATCATCATCAGCCAACAAACAAATGTCTCCAGACGCTTTTTCTATAGCCAACCTCCTACTATTTGAAAGGCCTTTATCAAAAGAATTTAAAACTTTAATATTCTGATTTTCTGAAACTAAAAGACTCTCTTTTTCAGTTTGATTAATGACTAAAATATCGATATCAGAAATAGTATTTGAAGAAAACATATCACTAAGAAACGACAACGATTTTTGATTCATCGTAGAGAGTAATATCTCTAAATGTCGACTTTTTTTAGTGGCATTGGTCATTAACAATTATCTTTGAAACAAATGTATAAAATATAAATGAGGATTTTATTGGTTGGCGAATACAGCAGGCTTCATAATTCTTTAAAAGAAGGCTTGCAAAAACAAGGTCACGAAGTTGTTTTACTTGGAACTGGAGACGGTTTTAAAAACTACCCTTCAGATATTTCTATAAAGCCACCTTTATTTTCAAAACCCTTTTTTAGCAGCATAGCGAAAGCATTTGATAAACTTTTCAATATTCAATTAATTGATTTGGAATATTATTTTAAACTAAAAAAAATCATTCCAATATTAACAGGTTTTGATGTGGTTCAACTCATCAACGAACAAAGTTTAAAAACTTCACCAAACCATGAAATACAATTGGTTTCACAACTCCTAAAACAAAACAAAAAAGTGTTTTTATTGTCTTGCGGAATTGATTACCTCAGTGTAAAATATGCTTTGGATAAAAAACTCGAATATTCCATTTTAACTCCGTACTTTGAAGATCAGTCTTTAAAAAAACATTATCGCTTCATTTTAAAGAATGTAACTTCTCCTTATAAAAAGTTACATGATTTTTTGTTTAACAATGTTAAAGGAGTAATTGCTTCAGACTTTGATTACCATATTCCTCTTCAAGGCAATTCAATATATTTAGGATTAATTCCAAACCCTATAAATACTGATAAAATTATTTTTAAGCCCATAGAAATAAAAGATAAGATTGTGATTTTTCATGGCATCAATAGAATGAATTATATAAAAAAAGGCAATCGCTATTTTGAAGAAGCGCTTAACATCATTAAGGAAAGACACAAATCAAAAGTTGAAATTATTGTTGCTGAAAACCTTCCTTACAAAGATTATATTAAGGCTTTTGATGGCTGTCATATTTTGTTAGATCAAGTATATGCCTATGACCAAGGTTACAATGCTTTAGAGGCTATGGCCAAAGGAAAAATTGTATTTACAGGTGCTGAAAAAGAATGGCTAGATTACTATAATCTGAAAGAAAATAGCGTGGCCATTAATGCTTTGCCTGACACGAATGATATCGTATCAAAATTGGAATGGCTTATTAACAATCCAGACGAAATTTTAAAAATTTCAAATAATGCACGACTATTTATTGAAAAAGAACACCATTATATTCATATTTCTGAGCAGTACTTAAAAACGTGGTCCAAATAAAATGAAGCATTTTTTAATTACCAGATTTAATATAAAAAGTGACGTTTGGTTGCATACAAAAAGTGGTGCGTTAACCAATACAGAAACTTGGTTGGAACAGCGTTTCATGTTTTTTGAAACCTATTGTTTACCTTCTGTAAAAAACCAAAGTAATCAAGCATTTAAATGGTTAATTATTTTTGACATAGACACTCCAAAGCATTTTAAGAATAGAATTGAAACTTTATCTGAAGCTTATAATAATATGATAGTATTATTTACAGAAAGCTTTCAAACCTTAAAAAGAACACTATCCGAAGCAATTGAAACAGAAATAACGGTTGAAGACAAATTTATTATTTCGACTCGATTAGATAATGACGACGCTGTACATAGAGATTTTACGAATTCTATACAAAACGTGTTTATCCCAAAACATAACACGATTATTGATGTCACTAAAGGCTATCAACTTATTGTTAACAATAATAATTATGACGCTCGTTACTATTCAACAGATTACAATCCGTTTATTAGTCTAATAGAGGATGCTTCGAATTTTGAAACTGTAATGGTAAAAAACCATGATCAATGGAAATCGTTAAATCATAGAATAGTTTATAACGAAAAAGCCCTTTGGCTACAAGTGATTCATAATGATAATATACTGAATAATAAAATTAATGCTCTTAAAAAAGTGAATCAGCTTGATTTAGACATGTTTGGAATAAAAGACATTAACCTTAAAAATCATATGCTGAAAATAAAAATTTTTAATCTTGCAACATGGCCTTTAAGGTTACTTAGGACATCAAAAATAATTTTCAAAAGGCTTATTAAATAAAAATAGTAATTAAACACTTGTTTTATTATTACCTTTTTAGTTCAATTGAATTGGTATTTATTAAATTTGAGCAATTACACAATTGCATGAAAGTTTTTCATCCAAATCTTTTTATCCCAGGAGCTGGTAAATCTGGCACTTCGAGTTTACATCAATTATTAGGTTTACATCCTGAAATTTGCATGTCGAAAACAAAAGAACCTCATTTTTGGACGCGATTTGACTATAACAAGTTTACAAATGAAGAGCGTCAACAATATGCCTCATTATTTGCTGAAAAATCAGACGCTAAATATTACGGAGAATCAAGTACTGGCTATATGGTTTTTCCTGATTTTATAAAAAGAATAAAAGCCAACTATGATTTTGACCCTAAGTTTATTTTTATATTAAGAAATCCTATCGATAGATGTTATTCACATTATTGGTGGCTTAAAGGTATTGGTAGTGAAAAAAATAACTTAAAAAAAGCGTTTCTAAATGATAAAGAAACTGAACCAAGACCTGAAGTTCAATTACCAGAAACCAATTATAAGTGCTATTATCAATATGGTCTCTATGCAAAGTGGCTTGAAAAATTCTATATAAATTTTGATTCAAAAAATATTAAAGTTATCTCTTATGAATCTTTAAAAACTAAGCCTTTAGACACGATTAATGACTGTTTTAATTTTTTAAGTTTAGGACCTATAGATAAGGTGCCTGAAATACACTCTAATAAAACATTAATATTAAAAGCGCCTTATTTATATAGATTTACTAAACTCTTAACGTACAATAAATTAGGCATACCTCAATTTATAAAAGATAGTACTCCAAATAAGGTCAAAGAGCTGATTAGAAAAAAATTAGCTAAAACTGTTTTAGAATATACAAAAACGGATAAAACATATCCCAAAATCAAAACTGATGATCGCTTATTTTTAAAACAAAATTATGAGGCAGATGTTCTTAAGTTAAGGCAAATAACAGGGTTAAACTTTAGTGAGTGGACTGATTTTAATAACTAAAGAATGAATTTTATTAAAACATCTTTTTATTCTGGTATAAGCACAGCTATAAGTTTAGCTGCTAAACTAATCACCAATAAAGTTGTTGCCGTTTATTTGAGTACTGATGGTATGTATTTATTGGGTCAATTAAAAGATTTCTTAAACATCACCAACATATTTAGCAATTTCGGAACAGCTAATGGCACCATAAAGTATACAGCAGAATATAAGGATGATCAGGCTGCATTAAAAAGTATTCTTGGAACTAGCTTTAAGGTACATCTATATTTTTCAATAGTTGTTTTTTTAATTCTTCTATTTTTTAACAAGCAAATATCCATTTACCTTTTTGGCGATGATATTTATAAAACCTTTTTAATTATACTTGGATTTTCAATTGTTAGCATCTCCATTCAATCTCTATTTTTGAGTATTTTAAATGGTTTAAAAAAAGTAAAACTATATGTTTTAATTAATGTTATAGCAACCATCATTGGAGCTCTAATCTTAGTTGCTCTTATTATCAAATATAATATTGAAGGTGCCTTATATGCATTTGCCATCAATCAATTTTTAGCCTTTCTAGTAACACTTATTATTTTATTTATTTATAAACCTTTTAAGTTATCCTTGCTATTTGCCACAATTAATATAGAAAGTTTTAAAAAGCTATCGCAGTTTTCATTAATGGCATTAATAGCTCCAATTTGTTTAATTTCTGCGACGTTTTTTGTGCGTAATTTTTTAAAAACAGAATTTGACCAGAATCATGCTGGTTCATGGGAAGGTATGTGGCGAATTTCAGCTATGTATTTGTTGTTTTTAACAACAACGTTTAAGTTTTATTTAATTCCAACTTTTTCTAGCTTAACTGGTTCAAAATTACGAAACGAGGTTTTTAAAGTTTGGAAATTTATGTTACCAGTAGTTCTACTCATTACATTAACTATCTATTTTTTAAGGGATTTTATGATAAACACCTTGTTAGATGAAAAGTTCTTTTTAATCAGTGTCCTAATTGGATATCAATTGTTAGGTGATACTGTAAGAATAAATTCTTGGGTTTTAGGAAATATTCTAATCTCTAAAGCAAAAACAAAAGCTTTTATTTTTTTCCAGATTGAATGGGCATTAGTATTCAGCCTACTGTCTTATATTTTGGTTAATCAATTTGGATTTGTTGGTGTCGCAATGGCATATTTTGGATCTTATTTAATTCATTTCATTCTCATGAATATTTATTTCAGAAAATTACTTTGGGCAAAAACTTAATCCAACAATTGCTTGTCTTCATCATCTGGTAAGATACCAAATAAAGAGCTACTAAAAATGATGAGTATTACAATATAGTACAACACATAACTTACAAAATGTGCAATGTTTGCGCCTTTTACTCCATATAAGTCAACAAAATAAACACTAGTTGCATAAAGCATAAACACCAAAAATAACTCGGTTATAATAAAATGGACAAACATTTTCTTGGCAATAAATTGATAAGCAATAACGAGAGCCAATACTTTTACCAAATCACCTAGTAATTGCCAGCCAAATAACTCTTCAACTCTAACAAATTCATCAGTTAAAAAAATGGCAATTATAAATGGTCTTAATAAGTAAATCACCAAAAGCCCCAAGGCAAAAACCGGGATCATGGTTTTATAAAAGTCAAAGACTTCAGTTCTAAATTCTTTTAAATTGTCGATTTCCTGAAAACGTGGCAAAAAATATAAGGTCATAATAGAATTCACAAACATTAAATAGTACAATGAAATTCTGTTCATAGCTTCCCAAAATCCAGCTGCTTCCATTCCTTCAACAGATATGATATAATTTCTAATACCAATCATTACTAACGGCAAAGTCAATCCTGAAACTATCGCCATAATAGCAAATGGACTTAACTTTTTTAGAATCTCAAAATCAATGCTTTTTACTTTTATATGTGATAAAAAGTTTCGTCTATTAATGATCCCAACTACTGTTATCAAAAATATGAGTGATGGAGAAATAACAACCGAAACAAGTGCACCATCAATATTATCTTGCCAAATCAGTAAAAGAGTTACGCATAAACCCATAATTTGACCAATGATATTAATAATCATTAAAAACTTATACTTAGCAAATCCATTCATAATAGAAAAGCTAAACATGTTCAATGCATAAAATGGAAGCGCTATAGCCAATACTTTGATTACATACTCATAATGATAGCGTTTAGAAAAAATAAGATCATTTATGGTTTCGGCATTAAAATAACACAACAAACAAATAAGAAACATGGCACAAAAACCAATATAATAGGTTGTTGAAAGTACTTGGCTGAGTTTTTTTACATCATCCTTAAAATCGCTGATTAATTTAACCACGCCATTATACAAACCAACTGTAGCAAAAGACTGCACAGCAGTCAAGAAATTACGCAAGTTACCAATTAAGGCCATCCCTTCAGCTCCAATAAAAATGGCGATAAACTTAGTGGTTAAAAACCCAGCAACAATTTTGGTAACTACAGTTGCAGAATGCAGCCAAACCACTCTAATCAGTACTTTACTGTTAATATAATTAATGAGTTTTTTCAATTAGTAGGCATTTATAAGTTCAACAATTTTTTCAGCATCTGTTTGAGGCATAACTGGACTAATTGGAATACTAATAACTGTGTTATGGATAGCTTCCGTAATTGGCAAATTTAAGGTTTTATATCGTATTAAAGCTTTTTGCTTATGAGGAGGAATTGGATAATGAATTAAAGTTTCTACTCCGTTTGATTTTAAGTAAGCCTGAAAATCATCTCTATCTTGCACTCGAACTACAAATTGATGATACACATGACTCAAATTATATGCTGTTTTTGGCAACTCAATTTTACTGTTGTTAATCGATTCTGAATAGAACTTTGCAACAGATATACGCTTCAAATTATCAGCATCTAATTTTGGCAACTTAATATTTAAAAACGCTGCTTGCAACTCATGTAATCGAGAATTGTAACCAATGACATCATTGACGTATTTAGACGAAGCACCATAATTTCTGAGTTTAGTTATCATTTCTGCTAACTTATCATTATTGGTTGTCACTGCGCCTCCATCTCCTAAAGCTCCTAAGTTTTTACTTGGATAAAAACTAAATCCAGCAGCATCACTTAGACTTCCAGCCTTATTGCCTTTCCTGTTTTGTGCTCCATGAGCTTGAGCTGCATCTGCAATAACTAATAATTTATTTTCTTTTGCAATTTCGTTTATAGATTGCATATCAGCCAACTGACCATATAAATGCACTGCAAGTATGGCTTTTGTTTTTAAAGTCAACGCTTTTTTTACTTCGGAAGGAGAAATATTAAAAGTAAATTCATCTGGCTCAACAAAAACAGGTGTTAATCCAGCATGAATAATAGATAAAATAGAAGCTATGTATGTGTTTGCAGGTACAATAACCTCATCAGCTTCTTTCAACTGACCTAAGGCTTTAAAGCCTTGTAAAATAAGTATCAGTGCATCTAAACCATTGGCTGTGCCAATACAATGTTTAGTACCACAATAATCAGCAAAGGTGTTCTCAAAAGTTTGTACTTCTCTGCCTAAAATATAGTATCCAGAATCTAAAAAACGTTTGTAAGCATCATGAAATTCACTTTCAAACCTAGAGTTAATTAATTTTAAATCCTGAAACTTAATCATATAAATATCGTATCTAGTTTATCAACGGTGTCTAGATTTATATCGTAAAAATCTTGAGTAATGGTTCTAGCTCCAAAACCTTCTTTCCAATAATTTAGACCTTCATTAATGTGTTTACCTTGATTTTCATTTGAAATTCCGAAATCAAAACAAGATTTATTTCGAAATACATTTTTGATTAAATGCAGATGCAAAAAATCTAAACTTCCTAGTTCATTTTTATTTTCATTTCCAGAAATATATTGTGAGTGTGCTACGTGCTTAGTATCAAAAATGGTGGTGCCAGCCACTATAGTTTCATCTTTATACACATTAAATTGTCTAATTTGTTTTGGAAACCTTTGTTTTAAAAGTTCAATTTCTTTCAGTGTGTGCGCAGGTTGAGCATTATGTTTCGTGTTAAGATTTGGAATAAGTATTTTATTCCAGAACTCTTTAAAGTCATCAACCTCTTTTACTTTAAGTCCATGCTTTATCGCTCTTGTATGTCCAGCCAGCCTATCTTTGGAAATCTTCAACTTGCTCTTTAAACTCAAAACAGATAATGTATCTCGTTTTGCTAAATTGGCATTTAAAATAAACATTAAATACTGTACTTCATCATTTGGAATAACTGTATAAATAGATGGTAACTGTTTTAAATGAAGTGTTTTAAATCCATGATTAACACAAAATGTCATAACAGATTTAAAACATGAAACGAAATCTCTGAGTTTGATTTCTTCTGAAGTAATTAATCCACCATAAGTTAACCCTTTGTGCGAATAAATCGTGTTGTCAATTTTATGTGCTGGTAACAATGCAATCACCTTATTATTTTTAAATATTAAAAGTGAGTAATCATCGAATCTGTCTTGATGATAGTCCATAAAATCGCGATTGAACAAAAAAGTTGCATTCTTTGAAGTTGCTACAAATTTGTCCCAAAGTGCTTTGTGATTGCCGTTATATTTTTCTACTGAAAAAATAGGTGCTAGTCTTTGAAATTGATAGCGTGAAAATACTAATTTTTCTTAACAAAAAGGTAATAGATGTTTACCCCGAAAATGGCTGCATTAGATATTATTATTGGCCAAGATATTGAAAGCATAAAACCATATGCAACAAAAAATGCGCAAGCAAAAGAATTAATTATTCT
>CAZRDG010000080.1:6099-9576 GCA_964598775.1 uncultured Lacinutrix sp. | reverse complement strand
AGTATTTTTTTTGTCATTTAAGGTTGATTGATGGTTCATAGTTATAGATGAATTTCACCAATAACTTTATCAAACATAACTATTAAACGTTCAAAAGCTTGTTAGAAGTATCTTAAAGTTATTTGAAACTTTTCTTAATTCTATCTAAGTTACGTTTGTTGTCACGATCTTTTATAGTGTCCCGTTTATCGTAAAGCTTTTTACCTTTAGCTAAAGCTATTTCTAGCTTAGCATAACCTTTTTCATTAATAAATAAACGCAATGGAACAATGGTTAAACCAACATTTCTGACTTCTTTTTCCAGTTTTTTCAGTTCACGTTTGTTGAGTAACAATTTACGCTCAGCTTTAGGTGCATGGTTGTAATAATTGCCATAAACATATTCTTGAATGGTCATGTTGATTACAAATAGCTCACCTTGTTCATTAAACTCACAAAAACTCTCAGCTATAGATGCTTTACTGTCTCGTATCGACTTAATTTCGGTTCCAGTTAACACAATGCCAGCAGTATATTTATCGAGTATTTCGTACTCAAATTTGGCTTTTTTGTTTTTTATGTTAACTGTGTTTTTCATCGTTGCCAAAGGTAATTAATTTTTAATCTTATTTTTCAGGTTTAAAAATAGAATTTAAAAGGTGATCTATAAAGTTTGAAATGCGGCTAAATGACTGTATTTTTGTAGTTCAAATTTATACCTATTCAGATGAAGCGTATTCTACTATTAGTAGTTATGATATTAGTAACTTTCTCTTGTAAAAAAATAGAAAAAGAAACTCAAGAAGCAACACGTATGGATCGTGTCATTGCTGTGCATGATGAAGTAATGCCTAAAATGGGTACTATTGGAAAGCTCATTAGTGAATTAGAACCAAAAGTTGACAGTACTTCTGTTGGAAAGCAGTATGAAGTTGCAATTGACGACTTAAAAGAAGGCTACAATTTGATGATGGATTGGATGAAGGGTTTTGGAGATAGATTTGACTCTGATGAAATCATGGAAGGTAAAACTCTTACTAAAGAAAAAGAAGCTTGGCTAATAGAGGAGGAGGAGAAGGTTAATATTATGAAAGATAAGATTAACAGTAGTATAGTCAATGCCGAAAAGTTACTGAAAGCAAACGGAAATTAACTTTTTAGTTCAGGAATATTAAAGAGTAATTTTTACAATATCATTAAGTTTTGGAATTAGAACATTCCAACTATAGTCTTCTTTGATTTTTACTCTAAAGGCGTCAAGAGCAGTAGGCTCGCCATGAATTAGAAACACCTTTTCTGGTATATTTTTTATATGACTCATCCAATTGATTAAGTCTTTTTGATCAGCATGTGCTGACAAACTATCAATGCTTTGTATGTTTGCTTTAACTGGGTAATACTTACCAAAGAAACGTATTTCATGCGCTCCCTCTTTAAGGAGTCTTCCACGTGTACCTTCGGCTTGATATCCAACTAACAAGACGGTTGTAGTTGGATTGTCAATAAGTTGTTTTAAGTACGTTAAAACTCTTCCGCCAGTAACCATTCCACTTCCTGCAATAATAATTTTGGATCTTTTATCGTCAATAGTTTGCCAAGTTTCTTTATAAGATTGCACAATATTCATATGATTACACATGGCATTATACTCTGTAATCGATAATTTGTGCCATTCAGGAAAATTTCTAAATACTTCCAAAACGTTATTGCCCATTGGACTATCAATAAATATTGGAATGTTTGGAATTTTATTTTTCTTATATAATTTCCAAAGTAAATACATAAGTGTTTGCAGGCGTTCTACGGCGAAACTTGGAATAATAAGATTGCCTTTTTTATGTATTGTTTCTTTGATGATTGATGAGAGCGTTTCTTCAACGTCTTCATTTGGATGCAATTTATTGCCATAAGTACTTTCAACAAATAAGAAATCTGCCCATTCAGGTGTTTTAGGATTATCGAGAAGGTAATCATTACTTCGTCCAATGTCACCTGAAAACACAAACCTTTTTTCTCTTATATTCAATTCAATAAAAGTGGCTCCTAGGATATGACCATTATAGTTGAAACGGTAACTAATTTGCGATGATAACTCAAACCATTGGTCATCCGCTTTTGACTTAAAAAGCTTGATTGTTTTTTCCGCATCTTTTAAGGTGTAAAATGGTAAAGCAGGCTGATGCTTAGAATAGTGTTCTTTGTTCGCTTTTTCTGCTTCTTCTTCATGAATTTTAGCGCTATCTTCAAGGATTATCTTAGCAATAGCTAAAGTAGGAGCAGTACCAATGATGTCGCCCGTAAATCCTTGTTTTGTCAGCCTTGGTAAATACCCAACATGATCTAAATGGCCATGAGTTAGTAATACGACGTCTATGTTTTCAACATTTATGGGAAGATTATTCCAATTAAGTTCTCTTAATTCTTTTAAACCCTGAAACATGCCGCAGTCAATGAGTATGTTTTTCTCAGAAGTTTCAATGTAAAACTTAGAACCTGTAACAACTCCAGAGGCTCCTAAAAACGTTATGTTGACAAATTGTTTCATTTATTGTTGTGATGTATGACAAAGTTGTCCTATTTCGTCTAGTATTTTCTTCTTTCTCATTTCAGAAATTCCTAGATGGTCTAAATAGAAATTATCATTTAATAATTCTCGACACAAAACCACATCTCTACTCAATAAAAATTGTTTTTCTCTATTAGAAAGTAATGTAGATACCGTTATTGGATATAGACCTAATCTGTCAATTCTATCTTTTAAACCATCATTTTCTGGGTAATCCCAACTCAATAAATATAAACCACAGCAAGTTCCGTATTTTATAGCATCCTGAGTAAATCGCGTATTAGTTACTACCCATCCCTTGGTGACTTCTTGTTTGTTGTTTTTTTCGTTATTCCAGTAAGTTTTTACATCCTGATACCTTGAGTTGATATACAAAGGTACTTTCACATTGCAATTGAGCCCTTGGTCACTATGAAACTTGCACTCTATAATTGAAATATGATTATTTTTTTGAGCTATAATGTCGATTTCATGAGATACACACTTACCTTGTAAGACTTGTCCAACTTTAGTTTGATACCCTGAATATTTTAAAATAGCACTTACAAAACGTTCAAAAGGGAATCCAGTTGGTCCTAACTCATAAATGGCTTTTTTAAGTTTGTATTTTGAAGCCAAAGAACTTTTACTCTTTTTTAACAAGGCAAAAGCTCTATTGTAAATTTCTTTCGTAGATATACCTTGATACAGTTCATCTCTTACATTGTTGAGAATTTGTTTTACAAGTATATCATCTGCTCCAGTGCGTTTTAAAGAAGAACGCAGCTTATCTAATGAAAACTTAACTTTTTCACCAGTTGATTTAGTAATTTCAAAATTTTCATTTTTCATTAGAGATAACGAATCTAGATTATGTGCTATTTTTGAGCTCCTAAATAAATAGAATTAAAAATCAATTTATATGTACCTCTTGGTTGTCCTCTAAATTGAGG
>CAZRDG010000080.1:0-5999 GCA_964598775.1 uncultured Lacinutrix sp. | reverse complement strand
TTCATTCGTACTAGAGATCCAGGAATAAAGAAGCTGTTTGAGGGTAAGTTTGATACTACATTTCTCACAGGAAGACCCAATTGCTCAATTGCCAAATCACTTGCCGCGTCAAAAAAGATTACAGTTCCTCCAGATTTGGCATATTGGTCTATTTTAGACATTCCATCCAGACCAATACCACCTGTGAATTTTTTGGGCATACTTAGCTCACTATGTCCATGTAAGATTCCATTGGGACTTTGAGATGGGAATATTATAGCACTATATTGAGAAAGCTTACCATCTTTTATATCGTTGTTGTGTAAGGTATCAATATCAAATTCAAATTGTTCTAACATCCATCTAGTCCAGCCTTCATCCATATTAGCTTGCCAAGATTTGTAAAGGCCAACTTTAATTTTATTTAGTTCTTTGTACTTGGCATTATCAATGTTTGTTGTTCCTTTGAAATCGATACCTAATTCTTGACTCAATTTTAAAACTTCATTTTTTAGTTTGCCTTTTCCTTTAACAATAAATGAACCAGCTGGATAACCATTTAGTTCAGCGTTTAATTGTCCAACACTATATCCTGCTTTTTGAAGTCGGTTTACAGCAAGTGCACTCAAATTATCCTTATTCGAAAACACATAACTTCCGTTGCCTTCAACAGAGCCTTGTCTATATCCTAATTTTGATGTGATTAATTCGGTATTTGTATTGAACGCTTGATCAATTCTATCAACAGTAACTCCCATTTGCATTGGTAGAGTCCAACCTGCTAAGTCGTAAGGTGGTTGTGGTGGTCCACCAGGATATTGAAATTGATCTGGATAGTTTTGCTTTTCCATTAAATCTGTTAGATAAGGTCTGAAGGCCTGAGCTCCATATAAAATAATAGAACCTTCATCATAGTTCTTTCCGTTTGCACTAAAAGATGAGGTTGCTTTGTAAGCCTCAATTCCCCCTTGCATTAAAACATTAGCTAGGTTAATAGCTTCACTTGGGTTCCATTGTGCTTTGGGTATGATGTAGGCAAAAGCTTCTTTACTGTTTTCTATAGCATCTTTTCCCATATCATAGATGTTATATAAAAATTCATCTTTCTTATCTGCAGCTAAATCTAATACTGCCATAGAAGCAGTTAACATATAGTCAACAGCATCTCTAAAATGAGATTCGCCTCCTTCCCAAGGATAAGGGTAAAATATTTCGGTTCCATTGGATGGTGTTCCGCCAACATTTCTTGGTTTTTTTTCGGGATCATAATAACGAGGTGTCGGTGTCGCGTGAGCTACTTCGGTTAAAATTCCGATTTGGTTATGGTAGTAAGGTGTGGTTCTCATACCACCATTCCAGAACATACTAAAAGCTGTGCCAGAAATCACTCCAGGCATTTTTTTCATAGCAAAACGATTTGCCATAGCTGTTCCAACAAGATTAACTCCTGTAGTAACTCCTGGATGGATGTTTGGATTTACAGGACTTCTAAATGGAGGTAAAAATATTCTTGCCCAAGAAGGAGAAGTTTGGTGGTGATTATGAACAATTTGTGGATACCATTGGTTATATAATACTGTCGTAGCTGCTTTAGTTTCTGGCATGTTGTTCATAAACCAATCGCGATTATTATCATGTCCTACATACTTTTGATATAAAATTGGAGGTCCGCTGGTCTCATATGGTGTACCAAGATTTTTCTTATACCAATCAACAACGATATCTACACCATCAGGATTAATTACTGGAACTACTAATGTGATAACATTGTCTCTTATTTTTTTCATTTCATCAGATTCTTCTGAAGCAATTCGCCACATGAGTTCTGATGTCATTTGGGCATGAGCTCTTTCCGTTGCATGCATGCCACCATCAAACCATACAATGGCTTTACCTTCAATTGATAATTTTTTGGCTTCTTCTGGTGATATTCGTGCACGAGATAGTTTTTCACTAATTGTGCGCCATTTATCAAGAGATTTCATGTTTTCTTCACTAGAAATGAATAAGAGTTTTATTGGTCGACCCATAACTGATTTTCCGATGTCAATCATTTGAACACGATCTGTTGATGCTGCTAATTTTTCATAGTAAGCAAGCATTTGGTCATAATCGGCAAGTTTGTAGTCTGCTCCAACTTCAAAACCAAATGTTTCAGATGGTTGAGGTATTTGAGCATTTAATGATAGGTTAGCCAGAACGAATAGTGCCAATAGTTGTTGCAAATAAAGTTTCATGAGGATGGTTTATAAGATTGTACATTTATGTATTGTATAAATTTAGAAATAATTTGTTAGGAACCCGATTTTTTCAGTAGGATTGTTTTTGTGTAAAGACTGACATCATATCTTTGGTTATAAATTTTATTATTGATTATGAAATACTTATATTTCAATATAATTATAACCAAGTTAATCCATTCAACATGCGAATAGTACTTTGTGTATTTTTAATAGTTAATTTGTTTTATTCTTGCGATGAATCAAAAGTTTTGAATTCGACAAATCCTGATAAGTGGAATAAGAGAATGTTAAAAAGTACTTTAAAGGACTCAATGCAAAAAGGGAGCACTTTCTTATCAATATATTCACAATTACACAATAGAGATGAAAATGAATTGATTGGACTTTTTGCAACCGTAAGTTTACATAATCCGAATGTAAATGATAGTATTTTTATAGATAAGACAGTGTATTATAATACAGATGGTAAGCCCATAAGAATGTACTTTGATAAAACAATATACATTCGTCCTATGGAAACGGTTCAGATAATTATTGAAGAACAAGATAATGAAGGAGGGACAGGAGCTAACTTTGTATTTGATTGGAAAATTAAAGCAAATACCATTGAGCCAATTTTTGAGGCTGTTATGATTTCAACTTATGGTAGTCAGAGTATTTCATTTACAACAACTGGCAAACGAATAAAGTGAGATAAAAGCACTTGATTTTATGGGTTTTAAGAGAATAAAACGAAAATAGTTGTAAAAATTCATTAAAAAAATCGATGAAATGATTGTTTTTCTCGATAAATTACATAAATTTGCGATATAAACCCTTAAATCTTAACCATGAAAAAGCTTGTTTTATTTAGTTTTTTGTTAGTTGTTGGTATGAGTTTTGCTCAAGACAAAAATGCTCCACAAAGTATCATAAGTAATGATGTTGCAATAAAAAAATACCACAACAAAGAAGAATTAGATCGCATGGAAAAAGGCGAATTGTTAGGCCTTTACATCGAACGAATTGAAAGTCTTGTAAAAACCTTACCTTATATAGCATTTGCCACAAAGCCAGGAAAAACTATGTCTACTTATGGCATACCTAATACTAAGGAAAACAGAAAATCTTTAGAAGATAAGGTTGAAGCAACAACTGAATTTCTTGACACAACTGTTGAGTTTCAGAAAAAGATGTTACCGTATTCAGACAAGAGTAATTTAATTGCTGCAATTCTGTTTTATGAACAAACTATGAAGTTGCTGCATGAATACAGTGAGTTTGATTAAATATTCTTATGAATTCAATTTCATTTTTAATTTATGTTATGTAATATTAGTTATATGCGTTTAGCATAACGTGATATTTTATAATTTTTTCAAATTTTTAAGCCATATAATTCCAAATTTTGTGGCTTTATTTTTTCCCCAATTTTCTTAAATCACCTTCTTTTTCTGGAGTTGAATATTTATAAAAAAAATAGTTTTATTGATAGCCAAAACCAACAAAAAGTAAGAAAATACATAACAATAAGTGTATTTCAACGATTATATTTGCATCTTATGGAATAAATATCTAAGTTTGAACAATTATATAAGACACTGATAAACTCAAATAATCGTTATGAAAAACTTTACCCAAATTCTATGCATGTTATTTTTTGTTGTTAGCAGTATTTCTGCTCAACAAGAAAAAGGAATAGTAGGAGTTAATAACTGGTTAAGCAACTGGACAGAATTTGATTCCAACTCGGTTGATTATGGTGAGCCTACTCAAATAATTGCAGGTAACATAACTCAAGATGTAACCCTGTCTAAAAAGAATGTTTACACCTTAATGGGAAATGTATTTGTTACAAACAATGTAACACTTACCATTGAGCCAGGAACTGTAATCATTGGTGACTACGATTCAAAAGCAACGCTTACAATTACCAGAGGTTCTAAGATCATTGCTGAAGGAGAAGAAACGGACCCAATTGTTTTTACATCAAATAGAGGTGTTAAAAGAGCTGGAGATTGGGGAGGAATTGTGATTCTTGGTGATGCACCAAGTAATAAATTTGGTAACGGTTCGGTAGCTACTTTTTACCAAGGACTAAAAGCTGAAGATTATGCTAACACAAACTATGGTGGTGAAAATGGTATTGGTTCTTCAGGCATTCTAAAATATGTAAGAATAGAATACGCCGGGAAAAAGGTAAAAGGTGTTGGTAACTTCAATGGCTTATTAATGGCCAGTGTTGGTAATCAAACTATTCTTGAAAATATAATGGTGAGCTATTCAGCTGGTAATTCATTTGAAATTTGGGGAGGAGAGGTTATTATGGAAAACTTGGTATCTTTTAAAGCCAATGGAAACGATTACAAGTTTAACTATGGTACTCAAAGCCAAATCTATAATTCAATAGCTGTGAGAAATCCTTATGTGTCTAGCAGTTATGGCTCAAGATGTATGCAAATTCTATCTTATGACAAGAAAGAAGAAGTTGATTTCACTAAAAAAGGCACTTTAGTTGTTGCTCAGAATTTAACATTATTAAACAATAGTAATAATTTAAAATCTGACATTGACTCTGGTTTGGTTAAAGAAGCTGTATTTGTAGGTCAAAATGCATCATTGGATATGAATAAAAGTGTTATCTCTGGGTTTAATCCAGCAGTATTATTTGATGATAAAATAGCGCTTAATCAAGAAAACTTGGAGAAAATCAAGTTTACAGACATGTATTTTAATAATTGTAATGGAAATATTTTTACTGAATACAACTCCAATAATGAGGACTTAGAAAATTGGTATGGTAACCGAGCATTTTTTAATGTGTATTCAAAAGGTAATGATGCCGAAACTTTTATAAATATTAAAAACGAAAAAAGACCTGATTTTAGATTACGAATCAATAAGATATTAGCGTCAAATGATGATTAATATTTGAATGAAAATTAAATTGGGTTTATGACAACTACTCATTAGCTAATCAGCTTTCTCATATAGATTCCCTTAGCCATTTTGTATTAAAGCTAAAACTAATTATAGCTTGTTGTTTTAAACCACAATAATTTAACATGTGATATAAAACTTGAATTTGGTTAGAACATAATATATGATGAAAAACTACATAGCTATTAGTATCACTTTTCTATTAGCATTCACCAATTCAGTGAATGCTCAAATAGTTATTAGTACACCTAGTTTAGGTTTTAGTCAAGCATGTGCGAGTGAGTCGTTTAACATGTATTATGTTACATTTACGTTTTCACCAGAATCAAATTTAAATGCCTCAAACCAATTCATTATTGAATTATCTGATGAATCTGGTAGTTTTTCAAATGCAACAACCGTTTACACATCTGCTCAAGGAGCAGTAACTACATCACCAGCAACTTTAGGTTTTTCATTGCCGACAACCACAGCTGGAGAAACTTATAAGGTTAGAATAAAAAGTACTGCACCAGCAGCTACAAGCACAGGTTCAGTATCATTTCCTGCATATTATAAACTTCAGGATGAACCTTTTTCAATTAACAACTTAATTGGAACTGCCGTATTTTGCTCAGGAAGTAGTTATTTACTTACTATTGATAATCCTGGTGGTGAAAATAATGATTCACCTTTACAATATCCTTCATTAACTTTTAACTGGTACAAAGAAACTAGTCAAACAACTTCTGTTTTTGTGGCCTCAGGTGAGACACTTTCAGTCACTGAACCTGGAACTTATTTTGTTGAAACAGATTATGGCAGCTGTACTTCAGAGTCTTTCTCTAATCGAGTAACTATTAGTGAGGCTTCTTCTGG
>CAZRDG010000079.1:0-9578 GCA_964598775.1 uncultured Lacinutrix sp. | reverse complement strand
GTTCAAAAGAAATTTAATACTGACTTAGCAGGTGATTTAGGAGTGTCAGGTAGACAACGTATCAGTGTTGTTTTTAAAATAGATAAAAATGGTAACGTTACAGGTGTACGCTCAAGAGCACCACATCCAAGCTTAGAAAAAGAAGCAGCACGTGTAATAAATTTACTGCCTAAAATGAAACCAGGTAAGCAAAGAGGTAAAGCAGTAATTGTACCTTATTCATTACCAATAGTTTTCCAAGTACAAGACTAAGAATTTTAAAATATAAAGTCAAAATCCCGTTACAATGATGTAACGGGATTTTTTTTGGTATGCTTCTTGTGATTAGTTCATAACATTAACATTTTAAAACAATAATTATGAATTTTTCTAAGAAAAATCACACGCTCGTTGGTCAGAACGAGCAAAGTGTGAAAAAACCACAAAAGCATGATGCAAACTTACAAAAAAACTCAACCCTTTACTTTCAAGTTGGGTTGATTTTAACATTGCTGGCTACCTATGGCTTGTTTGAAATGCAATTCATGAAAACTGAAATTGGCATTGAACAAATTTACATTCCTACAGAACCTGATTCGTATGTAAATTATGTTCCTGAACCTATTGAGGAGCCACAAACTGAACCAAAAGAACCAGTTCGTGAAAAGTTATTGGCAATAAATTTAAAGCCCATAGAAGATGATATTTCAACTATAGAAATTAATAAAGATATTATCACAGAGCCAGAAAGTAGTCCTGCTAAAAGCGTGAATATTGAAGATGTCATAGTTGAAAAACCAGTTGAGGCATTACCTGCAATAGATTTTATTAGGGTAGAACAAGTGCCTATTTATCCTGGATGTGAAAGTTATTCATCTAGAGAAGATCTAAAAAATTGCATGTCTGAAAAACTTGGAAGCTTAGTCAGTAAAAAGTTCAACTCTGATGTGGCTTCAGATTTGGGGTTATCAGGCAAGCAAAACATTTATGTTCAATTTACCATTGACAAAACAGGTAATGTAACTAAAATTAAAGCGAGAGCTCCGCATTATAGGTTAGAAAATGAAGCTGTAAAGGTGATAAATAAAATACCTCAAATGGTTCCAGGCAAACAAAGAGACCAAAACGTAGAGGTGATATACACGCTTCCTATTCGTTTACAAGTTAATCAATAAAACTATAATTTATTTGAGGTTAAACCGTTGTCATTCTAATATGATAACGGTTTTTTTGTTTCCTATAATCAAAAAATAGTATCTTTCAGCAATTAATAGTTTCCACTTAAAATGAAGCACTATTTCCTACTTGTTTTCGGGTTTTTACAGATATCTATTTTTGCTCAGGATATTCAAGATTTCGAAAAACCGCCAGTATTCCCTGAATGTGAGAATCAAGATGTAGCCAATCTAAAAAACTGCTTCTATAACCAGCTATCACAATTTGTATATGATAATTTTAAAGTACCTCAAATAGTTAACGATGAAAACTATAATGGTGAAGTTGTAGTGTTATTTGAAGTCAATGCAGAAGGTGATTTTGTGGTTATTTATACGGATGCTATATATGATGAGCTAAAAGAAGAAACTAAACGTGTTTTTGGTGAATTGCCTAAAATTAAACCTGCATCATACAACGGAATTACAACGTTTAAGCAATATTCCTATCACATAAAAATTCCATTAGTAAGCCCTCATGATGAGGCACAACAAATAGTAGCTGCTAAAAATGACTCTGAGATTTCTGAATTAGAACAGCTAGCAAAACGTGAATTTGACAATATAAATTCATCTTTAAAAGCTTACACTGACAAGGCATTTAATAGCCAATTGAACATTCCGTTTTCACATCATACCTATGCTAAATTCGATCGAAATATAAATCTTATTGGTACCAATAGTCACACAGCGTCAAAACCTTTTATGTATGAAGATATTGCTCAGTATTATGATTTTAATGCTGAAAATGAGGCGCTTAAAAAAGAAGCTGACCAATGGTGGAAACAAAAATTATTTAACGAACACTTAGTGCAAATTCAAAGTGATAATTATTGGTTCACTCTAGATCCTATTTTTGATTTACAAGTTGGGAAAGACTCTGATGCAGATTTCAATACAACGTTTAATAATACAAGAGGATTTTATGTGCAAGGAGGCTTAGGTAAAAAACTAAGTTTTTCTGCTTCAGTTTACGAGAGTCAAGGAAGGTTTGCTCAATATTTTAATGAGTATGCAGAGAGCTTAAAGGCCTTTGGTCCAGATCCTGCTATAATTCCTGGTCGTGGAATTGGAAAACGATTCAAAGATGATGCTTATGATTACCCAGTTGCGGAAGCGTATTTAAGTTATACTCCAGCAAAATTTATCAATATTCAATTTGGTCATGGTAAAAATTTTATTGGTGATGGTTACAGATCTTTATTGCAAAGTGATGTGGCAAGTCCATCACCCTTTTTAAAATTAAGCACCAAATTTTGGAAGATAAAATACACCAATACTTGGATGTGGCTAAAAGATGTTCGACCTGAAGTTACTGAAGATAAAGCCTTTTTAACTAAGTATATGGCAAATCATTATTTGAGTTGGAATGTTTCAAAACGATTTAATTTAGGTTTATTTGAATCTGTCATGTGGACAAACTCGAATGATAGAGGTTTTGATATCAACTATCTTAATCCAATCATTTTTTATAGAGCTATTGAATTTGAAACAGGTCAAGGTGCAGGAAATGCCATTTTAGGAGCGTCTGGAAAGTATAAAGTAAATGATAATATAAACATCTATAGTCAATTTATTTTGGACGAGTTTTCATTTAGCGATATCAAAGGAGGAGAAAAGAGTTGGAAAAATAAGTTTGGATATCAAATAGGAGCAAAATACTATAACGCTTTTAAGGTTGATAATTTATTGTTGCAATTTGAATACAATAGAGTGAGACCGTATACTTATTCACACAATACCATAGTGCTTAATTATGCACACAACAACCAATCTATGGCACATCTTTGGGGCTCAAACTTTAGTGAAGCTATAATCATCGGTCGCTATGATTATAAACGATGGTTTGCTGATGCCAAGGTTTTATTTGGAGTTCGTGGTTTTGATTTTAATGATGGTACTGATAATTTTAGTTATGGTGGTGATATTTATCGTGATTATAATGACGCGCCTTTTTTTACAGGAGTTAAAGTTGGACAAGGGAATAAAACCAACATTTTTCATGCAGAATTGCAAGGTGGTTATGTTGTAAACCCTAAAACTAATTTAAAATTGTTTGCCTATTTAAGTTATAGAAATTTTAACCCTGAAGCTGAAACAGAATCAACGTTTAAAAACAGCACAGTTTGGTTTAGCTTAGGATTAAGAACCGATTTGTTTAATTGGTATTTTGATTTTTAATTTTCCTTCAAGAGTTGGAATCTTTTTTTAAGATATGAAGAATTTCATTTTAATTACTTTATTGGTTACAATATTTTCTTGCAATACTATTGAAAGAGAAAGTAAAATTACTGATTTCGAAAACAAATATGAGGATACACTAAAACCAAAGAAAAATTGTAGTTATACTGCAGCAAGATATTGGATTATAGGTGAAGTTAACGATACAATTAAAGTGTCATTTCATGGATTAGAAAAATATTACTTTGGGAAATTTCAATATGATTTCTTCACAGATTATTATGGGATGATTGATGTAGAATTCAAAATTGACCCATATAAAGCTACAGATGGAAAAATTGAAGTAAAATATGGAATCTATTAATTCGACGATAGACTCTGATAAATAGTGCGACGAATTCGTTCTGAGTTAATAAAATTCCAGGCATAACCTAAATCATCATATTCTTTTGTAATCCCAGCGTTGGCTGCAACTTCGTCTTCAGTTTTACCGTTTTCAATTTCAGCTTGTACATTTTTTCTAAGCGTTTCAAGCATGGTTAAAAAAGATTGATATTCTTCTTTATTTGAAACTGGGCCATGACCAGGAATAATTTTAGTTTCATCATTTATTAAAGTTAGTCCTTTTTTTACTGCTTTAATGTAGCCATCAATACTACCACCAGACTTCACATCAATATAAGGATATCGCTTATGGAAATAAGTGTCTCCAGTATGTAATACATTGCTTTTAGTAAAAAACAACATCGCATCACCATCTGTATGGGCATGTTCCACATGATGAACATTTACGTCTTCGCCATTCATGTGTACATTAACACGATCGTTAAACGTAATAATTGGTAGCGCATCTTTAGGTTTTTCACCGTCAACTAAACGTTTTCTAACATTTTCATGAGCAATAATTTTTATGCCTTGCTTAGCCATGTTTTCATTACCTCCAGTATGGTCACCATGATAATGTGTATTCACTAAAAATTGTAAGGGTTTGTCACTTAATGTTCTTATGGCTTCGAGTATTTTAGGTGTGAGTTGTTCAAATTGATCGTCAATAATAAAAACACCATCATCACCAACAGAAACACCAATATTGCCGCCTTGTCCAACAAGCATGTATACATTGTCCGATAGTTTTGTGGTTTCAATGGTCACTTCACTATTCTGTGAAAATATAAGTGATGAAGACAAAAACAGAACGCATAAAAAGAAAAGTTGAATCGGTTTCATTGCAGTTTAATTTAAAATGACTTTAAATATACTAATTATTGCTCACAATTAATTTTAAAAGTATCTTTGCAAGCGCAAAACAGTAGCATTCAAATAACCAATGGCAAGGGTTTCAAACTCAACTACAAAACCAGCAACTTTAATCTCCGATTTTAAGGAAATTACCAAAATGAGGCTATCACTTAGTGTGGTATTTTCATCAATAGCAGGTTATCTTTTGGGAACAGATGAGGTAAGCTTTTACACGATTTTATTATTGGCCTTAGGTGGTTATTTTATGGTTGGAGCTTCGAATGCATTCAATCAAATTATAGAAAAAGATTTGGATGCATTAATGGAACGCACAAAAAACAGACCTATTCCTGCAGGACGAATGTCAGTAAAGTCCGCTTTCGTTTTAGCATCTTTGTTTACCGTTTTCGGCATAATTATCTTATATATAATTAACCCTCAAACAGCAATGTTTGGAGCCATATCAATTTTTTTATATACAAGTGCTTACACGCCTTTAAAAACAAGAACATCATTATCAGTTTTTGTTGGAGCTATTCCAGGAGCCATCCCGTTTATGCTAGGTTGGGTTGCAGCAACTGATGATTTTGGTATTGAACCTGGAACACTTTTTATGTTGCAGTTTTTTTGGCAGTTTCCTCACTTTTGGGCGATTGGTTGGTTTTTACATGAAGATTATAAAAAAGCTGGATTTAACATGCTCCCAACAGGAAAACCAGACAAAGCAACAGCAGCACAAATTATTATGTACACGGCTTGGACAATTTTAGTGTCTATTATTCCAGTATTCGGGTTTACTGGAGCGTTGCAACTTACTATAGTTGGAACCATTATAGTATTTTTAATAGGATTAGTCATGTTGTATTATGCCATTCAACTTTTCAAAAAGAGAACTGTTGTATCGGCAAGACAGCTCATGCTGGCCAGTGTTATTTACATTACATTAATTCAAATTGTATACGTAGCCGATAAGTTTATTAGATAATATGGATTTAACAGAAGGAACAGAGAAAGAAAAACAAGCTAGAGCAAAAAAAATGATGCTATGGTTTGGTATCGTATCATTAATCATGTCATTTGCAGGTTGGACTAGTGCTTTTGTAGTTAGTAGCTCCAGAGAGGATTGGTTAGAAGGTTTTAAATTACCAAGCTCATTTACAATAAGTGTGGTATTGATTATCATTAGCAGTATAACTCTTATTCTGGCAAAACGAGCACTAAAATTAGGAAACAGGTCACAGACGACATTATTTTTAGTCATGACATTGGTCTTTGGTATTGGCTTTATTGTAAGTCAACTCATGGGTTTTCAGCAAATTATAGAATTGGGATATAATTTTACAGGACCTACCAGCAATATTACAATGTCTTACATTTATATTATTGCTGCTGTGCATATTTTACATGTAGTTGTAGGTCTTATTTGTTTATTGGTAGTAATTTATAATCATTTTAAACAAAAGTATAATACAGAAAATATGTTAGGGTTTGAATTAGCTGCAAACTTTTGGCATTTCGTAGATATACTGTGGTTATACCTATTTTTGTTTTTATATTTTATGAGCTAATTTTATGAGATTTAAAATCTCTTGAACTAGCTTTAAAGCTAACATTCTTGAAACAATTTAATTTTTAAGTAAGGATGTTTCTTTAGATAAATAAAATGATTATTTTTGTGCAATTTTTAAAACGAAATTCATCTTATGGATAATACAGTTGTAAGTACTGGAACCGAAGGTAAAACTTGGGGAGGAGGCAACCAACCTCTAAAAGCGAGCTACGGAAAAATGATGATGTGGTTTTTCATCGTTTCTGATGCATTAACATTTTCCGGATTTTTAGCCGCTTATGGTTTTTCAAGATTTAAGTTTATTGATGCTTGGCCAATTGCCGATGAAGTATTTACACACATTCCTTTTTATCATGAACCTGCACCAATGATTTATGTAGCCTTCATGACATTTGTTCTTATCATGTCTTCAGTTACTATGGTTCTTGCTGTTGATGCTGGACATGAGCTGAAAAAGAATAAGGTAATTATCTATATGTTCCTAACCATTATTGGAGGTTTAATTTTCGTAGGCTCACAAGCTTGGGAATGGGCAACTTTTATTAAAGGAGATTATGGAGCAATACAAACTAAAGGGGGAAATATACTTCAGTTTGGTGAATATGTCGAAGAAAATGGAGAGCAGGTGTTTAAGCGTGTTGCATTGGCAGATTTTGCTGTTGCCGCTGAGCACACTGATAGAACACAGCACGAAAGCAAAAATGGAATTTGGTTTTTAAGTGAAGGCTCTTTGCCATCGTATACAGTTGAAGAAGTATTACATGGTTTAGAAGCCAATACAGATATTTTAGTGAGAACTCAATTGATAAACGAAGAAGGTGAAAAAACCGTTCTTTCTAGATCTGAATCTGTTCGTCAAATTAAAGAAAATGGTAAAATGGTTGTTGAAGGTGCTAATCTTCATGTCAATGAATATGGGACGCCTTTATTTGCAGATTTCTTTTTCTTTATCACAGGATTTCATGGTTTCCACGTATTTTCAGGAGTAGTAATTAATATCATTATTTTCTTCAATGTGATTTTAGGAACATACGAAAGAAGAAAAAGCTACGAAATGGTAGAAAAAGTTGGACTTTACTGGCACTTTGTAGATTTAGTTTGGGTATTTGTATTTACATTCTTCTACCTAGTTTAATAAAAGATAATATATTTTAAAATGGCAGGACACGCACATAAATTAGAAATATTTAGAGGTTTGATTAAGTTCAAATCCAATACACAGAAAATTTGGGGAGTTTTAATACTTTTATCAATCGTAACAGCGATAGAAGTAGTTTTAGGTATCTATAAGCCACATGCTTTATTACAACCATTTTTTGGAATGAAAATCCTTAATTGGATATTCATTATTCTGACTATAGTAAAGGCTTACTATATTACTTGGGATTTTATGCATATGAGGGACGAAACCAAAGCACTTAGACGCATGGTAGTTTGGACAACAATATTTCTAATCTGCTACTTGTTATTTATATTATTACAAGAAGGAGGTTATGTTTTTGATGTGTATGAGAAAGAATATATAAAACGTGACTTTTAATAAGTTAAAATGATAGTAAAAAGGCGGTTTTAATAACCGTCTTTTTTATTTTTGCAGCATGAATAAATCATCACTTAAAAAACCTTTTATTTTAGGAATATTATTTTTTCTTCCTGTAATATTTTTATTGTTTCTGTATCCATCTAAACACAACTATAATACACTTGATATCGTTGATGATAGTGTTATTGAGTTAATTAATTTTTCGGATAAAGACGTGAAATTAGAAGACAATATCACTATTCTCAGTTTTGTTGGTACTCAGCCTTTATCAAAATCTACTACTGCCTTAAATCTCAAAGAACTTATTTATGATAAATTTCTTGGTTTTAAAAAATTTCAAGTTATCACAATTGCAACAGATGAAGGAGAAACAGAACTTCAAGAACTTCGGAAACAGCTTCTAGATTACGACGCTTTAAAATATTGGAAATTTATAACAAGTACACCTGAAGAAGTTGAACGTTTATTTTATAGTTTAAAGTCAAAAATGAAGTTGGATGATAATTTTGCAACAGATGAAGTTTTTATTATAGACACTGAATTGATGCAAAGAGGACGCTTGGATGATAGATCAGACAATGAACTGGCAAAGCAATCTGAAGTTTATGGTTTAAGCTCATACAATTGCGTCGAGGTTGCTGAGATTAAAAATAAAATGAGTGAAGATTTAAGAATCTTATTTACTGAATACCGACAAAAGCGCAAAGGTAATTTTGATTCATCCTCTAGACGTGAACAAGATTTAAAAAACAATGAAGAAGACTAATTATTCTTATGTAGGCATCGCTTTAATTATTCTTGTTTTTGGAATTATTTTTATTCCAAGAATAGTAGATAGAATAACTAGTGATGATGTAACCAGAGAAGAAAGCAGATCAAAAAACGTAAGTACACAAGTGAGTGACCAAACTAAGTTGGCTTTTTTAAACATTAACGGAGAACCCAAAAAAGTACCTGAATTTAGCTTTACCGATCAAAATGGAAATATAATCACAAATAAGGACTATGAAGGCAAAGTTTACTTGGTTGAATTTTTCTTTACAACTTGCCCAACCATTTGTCCACGTATGAATAGTAACCTAATTCAGATTCAAAATAATTTTGAAGGAATCGATAATTTTGGAGTCGCTTCATTTACCATTAACCCAAATTACGATACACCAGAGGTTTTAAAGGCATATGCTGAAAAATATGGTATTACAAATCCTAATTGGCACTTAATGACTGGAGAGCAAAATGCTATTTATAAATTGGCCAATGAAGGTTTTAATTTATACACAGCAGAAGATGAATCTGTTGAGGGTGGCTTTGAACATTCTGGTAATTTTGCCCTTATTGATAAAAACGGATTTATCAGATCTAGATTTGATAGTTATGGTAATCCTATGATTTTTTATAATGGGATTATTTCAGAGCAACAACAATATGACGAAGATGGTATGAAAGAAGAAATAAGTTTGTTAAAAGAAGATATCGCTAAACTTTTAAAAGAATAATATGAGCACTTCAGACGAAAAAAAATATAATAAACTAATAGTCGTATTATCTGTAGCAATACCACTGGTTGTTGCAGCTCTATTTGGTATAAAAATTCCAAATGTTGAGCCTCTTACTTTCTTGCCGCCAATTTATGCATCCATAAATGCTTTTACAGCAGTGATTTTAGTAATAGCTTTTTGGGCAATTACCAATAAAAAAATAAAACTGCACCAACGATTAATGCAAACTGCAATTATATGCTCAGTATTGTTTTTGGTGATGTATGTGGCTTATCATATGACAAGTGATTCAACTAAATATGGAGGTGAAGGCATTCTAAAATATGTATATTATACTATTTTAATAACACATA
>CAZRDG010000078.1:0-9641 GCA_964598775.1 uncultured Lacinutrix sp. | reverse complement strand
CATGGAACGGTTGAGATAAGAAACGTTGTACACGTCTTGCTCTACCTACAGCCATTTTATCTTCTTCAGATAATTCTTCCATACCAAGAATTGCAATAATATCTTGTAATTCTTTATAACGTTGTAACAACTCTTTTACTCGTTGTGCACAATCATAATGTTCTTTTCCTAAAATATCAGCAGTAAGAATTCTAGACGTAGAATCTAATGGATCTACTGCAGGATAAATACCTAACTCTGCAATTTTACGAGATAATACTGTTGTTGCATCTAAGTGAGCGAAGGTTGTTGCAGGAGCAGGATCCGTTAAGTCATCCGCAGGTACGTAAACCGCTTGTACAGATGTAATAGAACCTCTTTTTGTTGACGTAATACGCTCTTGCATAGCTCCCATTTCAGTTGCTAATGTTGGTTGGTAACCTACAGCAGATGGCATACGACCAAGCAATGCAGATACCTCAGAACCAGCTTGTGTAAAACGGAAAATGTTATCTACGAAGAAAAGTACATCTTTCCCTTGTCCCTCACCAGCACCATCACGGAAATATTCAGCTATAGTTAATCCTGAAAGTGCCACACGAGCACGTGCTCCAGGAGGCTCATTCATTTGTCCGAAAACGAAAGTTGCTTTGGATTCCTTCATTTTAGATTTATCAACTTTAGATAAATCCCATCCACCTTCTTCCATAGAGTGCATGAAATCATCACCATAACGTATAATTCCAGATTCTAACATCTCTCTTAAAAGGTCATTTCCTTCACGAGTTCTCTCTCCAACTCCAGCAAAAACTGAAAGTCCACCATGTCCTTTTGCAATATTGTTAATCAATTCCTGAATCAATACCGTTTTACCTACTCCAGCACCACCAAATAAACCAATTTTACCACCTTTTGCATAAGGCTCAATCAAATCGATTACTTTGATACCAGTAAATAAAACTTCAGTAGATGTTGATAAATCTTCAAATTTAGGTGCTTCTCTATGTATTGGCAAACCTGAGCTTCCAGCTTTAGGCAAATCTCCAAGACCATCAATAGCATCTCCAATTACATTGAATAGACGACCATAAATATCATCACCAATTGGCATTTGTATTGGAGCACCAGTTGCAACAACTTCAGTTCCTCTACTTAAACCATCTGACGAGTCCATTGCAATCGTACGAACAGAATCTTCACCAATGTGAGATTGTACTTCAAGTACTAAGATAGAACCATCAGGTCTTTTAATTTCTAATGAATCATAAATTCTTGGAAGTTCAGCACCAGAACTGAATTCTACATCAATTACTGGACCTACTATTTGTGCAACTTTACCTGTAACTTTTGACATTACTTATGTGTGTTTATTGTTTTGCTTAAAATTCAATTGAAAAACAGCTCGTTTTTCGCGCTGCAAATATAGGAGTTTTAATTAAAAAACCATACATAAATTAACATCAAAAAAATAAGTTTTTTAATAGGAATAAAATGTTTTAATCAAACAAAAAAAACCCGAAACATTGTTTCGGGTTTTTTAAATATTATAGAGTCAGTTTTATTGTAGTAATGGTGAGTAATTGGTTGGATAATCTCCAATATCAACTAAATTACCAGAATCTTCAAAGTTAGAACCATAGGTTGCGTCAATAGCTTTCATAAACAAATTTGCAATTAATGCATAGCCTCTAGAAGTTGGATGAACTCCATCTAAAGAAAAGGCACCACCTGTAACAAGGTTAGCAGTTAATGTGTGGTCTCCATCAGTAACTCCACCAGCAGCTAATTGTTGCATAAAAGCATTAGCATCAACAAAGGCATAACCAGCACTAGTTGCGGCAGCTTGAATGGAAGCATTATAGCCAGCTGTTGCATTTTTTATTTGAGTTTTTTCATTTGGTATTACAACCCATTTATCTTCCAATGGCAATGAAACACCCTCTGCCGAAAATTGAGCTGCTAAATTAGCTGGCAATCCTTGAGATTGTAAAAATGCAGCAAAATTTGTATTAACTGTTCCAATAATTGTAGAAGAAGGAAGTACCAACAAATCATCAGCAGTTGCTTGCCTTGCTTGACCATAGACTATACCTAAAAGGTTAGCTACAACAGGTGCTGCTGCAGCAGGTAAACCAAAAGATTGTACAAAGGCTGGGAATGTTGGACTTGCATTTAGAACTCCTGTTATTTGAGCTGATAAATTAACTAATGATTCGTCGCTAATTACAACTGGACTCGCTGCAGTTTCAGAGAATACAATACTACGTTCAGGTACACCTAAAAATGCAAACACCTGATTGATTTGGCCAAAAATACCATTAAGAGTAGGAATTAAAGGACCAAAAGCAGGATTTGATGGGTCTAAGGGATTATGAGGTACAGTTGTAAAATAAGGAATAGTTGTCACATCAGGAATATTTGCCATGACACCTTGAGTTCCAGATAAACCGCTCATCACAGTAGAAAGAGCAAAGTCAAATGTTGGTTGAGGTGTTGGAGCGCCAGAAGAGGCTCCTCCTGTTGCATAACCAAGAACATCATTATTACCTATCCATAGTGACACGAATGAAGGTGATTGAGCTTGTGCTAATTCTAAAACTGTTGCATTTTGATTACTTCCAGTCATTCTTACAAAATAAGGATTTGCAGCTGAAGGTAAGTTACTTATGTTACCATAACCAGGAGCAATCAAATGAAAGCTAGCGGCACCTGGTACACCCATATTATTAAATGGACCAGTTGGATTATTTACTGCCAAATCTGTAGTTACAGTAACAGGGCCTATTAAAGATTCTAATGGAACAGGACCAGCTCCACCAAAAACCAATCTAGGTTGGGCAATTCTATTTCCTCCTAAAGCTAAACCTCCAAAATTGTCATTCATTAAAGGTTGAGTAAAATCTCCTCCACCTGCTAAAGCAAATTTTTGTGATAAAGTGTTTGGGAAAGAATTTTGTTGAGCAGCGATAAACAATGCATTATCTGTATAACCTGCAGTTAATGAGTTACCGATCGATACAAATGTTGAAAAATCAGCTGTTCCAGCTGTAAGTTCTGGTAGTACCTCTACAGTAGTATCAATACCATTATCTTCTAAAACATCTTCAGGTTCAGCACAAGCTGTAATTCCTATAAGAATAGATGCTAGTAATAAATATTTTATAGTTTTCATTGTAATTTTTTTTAGTTATTGATTGTCCAAGAAACGTAATACTGAGATCCTATTAAACCAGTACCAAAGGCAGTGAAATATTCTTCACCAAGTAAGTTGGTAGCACCCGCTTTAAAAGTAGATTTTAAACTTGGAACTTTTAAATTAATTTGAGCATCTAAAACATGAAACTCTGGAACTAAACCATTACCAAAAGTAGCTTCCCAATAGTAATCATCACTAAACCTGTAAGCGACGTTAAATCCAAAATTTTTAAAAAGTTCATCGTTTCCAAAAGTGGCTTTAAATTTATGTTCAGGTGTGTTAAAATTCGTCACGAAATTTGGATACTTTTCTTGGTCAAAATCCAATTTAGCATAGGTATAACTACCTCCTAAATCAAAATCTCCAAATACTTTAGTTGACAATCCAATAGATGCACCATATGAATTAACTTTAGCTTCAGCATTGGTATAAGCACTATATCCTTGCCAATCGCCGTTTGCAATTGCCGCAACTGATAAACCACCATCTCCAGCAGTTCCATAGTAAGGTGAAGCGACTGCTTGTTGTGAAATGAAGTCTTTATAACTGTTATAGTATACGCTCATATCAACAATGAGTCTGTTTATTTTTCCTCTATAGCCAACTTCTGCCGAAGTTACTTGTTCAGGCTTTACTAAATCTGGGTTTGCAACTACTAACACTGAAGGATCTCCAGTTGCTGCAAATGCTTGTAATGAGCTAGCAGTATATGAGTTTGTATAAGGCGCAGCACCAGTTTGGTTAATTGTTGCAGGTTGCCCTAATAATTGTCCAGCACCACTAACCTCTAGAGGTTGTGACCAGCGTTCTAAATTATCTGGCGCAGAACCTACTAAAAATCCTTGACCTGAATCTAAACCAATAAATAAGTCTTGGGTTGTTGGGTTTCTGAAACCTGTTTGTACAGAGGCTCTAATATTATGGTTTTGGTTAACCGTTAAACCGGCTGAAATACGTGGGGAGAAAAAACCATCAAAAAACTCAGACTTGTCATAACGAACAGATCCTGTTAATTTTAGCTCTAAATCATCATTTAATTCAAGTGATTTTTGAATTTGCGTATAAATACCAAATTCAGAATACTTTATTGGCCCATCATTATCTGTATATATAGTTCCACCGGAATTTAAACTATATTGTCTGAATGAACCACCAACCTGGATATCGGCAACATCTGTTAAATGACTGAAGTTGTAATTACCATCTGCATGGTAATATTTTGAGGCGTCTTGAAATTTAGAACCAGTCAGTAAATCAGGGTCATTGATGCTTTTATTAAAAGCTGCTTGATATTGAGGGGTTCCAGGCTCATAACGTCCAGATTCTGCTTGAGCTCTAGCTGCAGCATGTGCCTGATCATTTGTAGCTCCTCCCAATGTTGATAGAACGTAAGTTCCAACATATTCTCCAAAATAAGTGTTGTGATCTTTCCAGTCTTTTAAAATATTAATTCCTGTAAAAACCATATCGTAAGAATCACCAGCTTTATCAGCCACTACATAGCCCCTTAAAAAGAAGTTATTGTTTTTAACTTCTAATTTATGTTGCTCCTGAAAGAATCCGTTTATGTTATATCTGTTTAGACCTTGATATATTGTGGTACCTGTACCAACTTTACCAACATAAGAAAATTCAAGATCGGAAGCCCAAGGACGGTAGTATAATCCCCAATCTGCTTTAACACTTTCAGCGTTGTAATTCGTCAAATCCCTTTCGTCATATCCAATTCTGGTTACTCTCTCGGAAGGTACTAATGCGTTAGCTCCAGCGGGAAGGATTCCTAAACCTTCAAGAGTTATGGCTACACTTTTAATATTGGCTCCAACTTCATCACCATAAACATTTACGCCATTGTAAGCTAAATTTGATTCTCTTGTTCCTCCATCTGAGGCTTTATCTTCCCGATTGTTAGCCGCCCAATCAGTTCCTGTTAAATAACCAAAATTCACTTTGGCAGCGAACTTATCAGAAAATTTATAAGCCATCCTGATGCCTAAATCTGTATAATTATTATCCCCAGCAGCTTCTTGTGAAGTAATTCCTTGTTTTAATGAAACACTTATACCTTGGTGATCAAAAGGATTTTTACTTCGCATGAACAAGATTCCGTTGAATGCATTAGCACCATAAAGTGCTGAAGATGCACCTGGAAGTAATTCCACACTTTGCACATCTGTTTCAATCATACCAACTAAATTTCCGATTGGGAAGTTCAAAGCTGGTGTTGAGTTGTCCATACCATCAACCAACTGCATGAAACGGTTATTTGCGAATGTTGCAAAACCTCTGGTATTGATTGATTTAAAAGTTAAACTGTTTGTATTTACATCAACACCTTTTAAGTTTTCTAATCCATCATAAAAATCAGCCGAAGCTGTATTTTTTATATCGTTTATCCCAAAACGTTCAACCGTTACAGGCGATTCGAATATTCTTTCAGGAGTTCTGGAAGCTGAGATAACAACTTCATCAAGTTCATTACCCTCTTTAAGAACAAAATCAATTGTTTGAGGATTTGTAGTTACTTCTTTGGTTACTGTTTCAAACCCAACACTACTTACTTGGATTGAAAATGGAGGTGCTTGATCTATGGTAAGCCTGAAGGTACCATCAAAATCTGTTATTGCACCAGTTGAAGTGCCAACAACAATGACATTTGCACCAGGAAGTGGTAGTCCGCTATCATCTGTAACAGTACCATTTACTGAAGTTTGCGCATAACAAAAGGCACAAAAAAACAATAATAAAATTTGCGTAATAGTTCTCATTTTAGGGTATTAATTTAATTTTAGATTAGCAATATATATATTATGAACGTTTTTGCAATAAAAAACAACAATAAATTATGCGCGCATAATATAAATCCACTATTTTTTAGATGCAATTATTTTAATTTTATTAAAAATAATGAGAAAAAGTAAGAATAATATAAATTTAACTAATAAATTCTTACTCAACAGTGACAGATTTTGCTAAGTTGCGAGGCTGATCTACGTTTTTCTCTAATAAAACCGCAATATAATATGAAAGTAATTGTAGTGGAATAGTAGTTAATAGAGGTGTTAGCGATTCAATAGTTTCAGGAACTTCAATAACATGGTCTGCTAAATTTTTCACACTCGTGTCTCCTTTAGTTACTATACCGATGATTTTTCCTTTACGCGCTTTAATCTCTTCAATATTACTTACAATTTTTTCGTAATGCCCTTTATTAGTAGCAATAACTACAATTGGCATATTTTCGTCAATTAGAGCAATTGGTCCATGCTTCATTTCTGCAGCAGGATAGCCTTCAGCATGAATATAAGAGATTTCTTTAAGTTTTAAAGCACCTTCAAGAGCAACAGGGAAGTTATAACCTCGCCCTAAATACAAAAAGTTTTTTGCGTCTTTGTAAATTTCAGCTATAGTTTTTACGTAAGCATCAGATTTTAAAGCTTGTTCCACTTTATCTGGAATCATTTCTAACTCCACTAAATGTTGTCTAAAATCTGAGCTAGACATAACACCTTTTGCTCTTGCCAATCTTAACGCCATTAAGGTTAGCAAAGTTATTTGAGTAGTAAAAGCTTTTGTAGAAGCTACACCAATTTCCGGGCCAGCATGGGTATATGCACCAGCGTTTGTTTCTCTAGCTATGGAAGATCCTACCACATTACAAACACCAAACACAAAGGCACCTTTAGATTTTGCAAGTTTAATTGCAGCTAACGTATCTGCCGTTTCACCTGATTGTGATATAGCGATTACAATGTCTGTTTCTTTTATTACTGGATTTCTATATCTGAATTCAGAAGCGTATTCTACTTCGACTGGAATTCTAGCCAAGTCTTCAAAAATGTACTCTGCTACTAATCCTGCATGCCAAGAGGTACCACAAGCTACAATTATGATTCTATCAGCGTTGAGGAACTTTTTCATGTTATCTTCAACACCTGCCATTTTTATTATAGCCTGGTTAGTTAATAAACGACCTCTGTAAGTATCTCTAATAGCGTGAGGTTGCTCAAAAATTTCTTTTAACATGAAATGCTCATAACCTCCTTTTTCTATCTGTTCTAGATTGAGCTGTAATTCTTGGACATAAGGATTTACTAAAGAATCGTCTTTGATTTTGCGAATCTTTACTTCTTTATCTCGTCTAACTACTGCCATTTCTTCATCTTCTAGATATATAGCATTATTAGTGTATTCTATAAAAGGAGTAGCGTCACTTGCGATAAAAAATTCATCTTCACCGATACCAATGGCTAATGGGCTTCCTAAACGTGCGACTACAATTTCATTTGGTTTGGTTTTATCAAAAACGGCTATTGCATAGGCTCCAATCACTTGGTTTAAAGCTATTTGAACAGCTTTTCCTAGTTTAACATCATTACTTATTTTGATATCTTCAATCAGGTTAACTAAAACTTCAGTATCTGTATCTGATTTGAAGGTATAACCTCTTTTTAAAAGCTCTTTTTTTAAGGCTTCGTAGTTTTCAATAATTCCGTTATGAATAATTACTAAATCACCAGAATTTGAATAATGTGGATGAGAATTGACATCATTAGGAACTCCATGTGTAGCCCATCGAGTATGGCCAATTCCAAGATTACCATCTGTTGTTATATCAGAAGCTACACGTTTTTCTAAATCATCGACTTTACCCTTGGTTTTTGATAATTTAATATCATTTCCGTCATAAAGTGCAATACCTGCACTATCGTAACCTCTATATTCTAAACGTTTAAGACCTTTTAGAATAATTGGGTAAGCTTCACGAGGTCCTATATATCCAACAATACCACACATAAAATCTTAGTTATTAGGTTCTGTATAATAGATGGTTAATTTAACCTTTTTTTGATCATTTGAGGTGTTATTACCATATAATACAGTACCTCTTGGAGATAAAATTGCACCAGCTGGCAGTTCAGAAACGCCATCGACATCATCTTCAAGTTTTGAAGAATAATTTTCAATGGTATTTACGTTAGTCGTTACAGTTAAACCCAATTTAACATTTGAAGAATCTCTTATAATAATGTTGTTTAAGTGTTCAGTGATTCTAACTTTATATTTTATGCCTTCACCATTAGGCTCATCATCAACGCGACGAAGCGGCTCTAAATGTAGTATTTTCGCATTTATTTGAGTATTACTGGCTGATTGGTCCAAGAAATAATCAATTAAGGCGGTTTCTTGATTAGGATCGAACAAATAAATTCTCTCTGGTTCCTCGCCTTCCATTATGTCTTGATTTACAAAAAATTCTAGAAAAGCTTCATTAATTAATCTTTTTTGAGTGAACGTACCATCACCGTTATCTTCTCTAAAGGAGTTTTTGAAATATTCAAAAGCATCGACTTCAACACCATTTTCATCTTCAACAGTTCCTTTGAATAGCTCAACTATAGCCATATTACCTTCACCTCCTTTTAAGTAAATAGTTTCATCTCCGTTTACTGTGTCACCATCTGGAATAGTGATGAAATTATTATTATAAAGACTCACGTTATTTCCAGAAAAATTCATCACGAACTCCCCAGCTTCAGTCTCGCTTTCAGTATCAGTACCTGTGTCATCAGTACCTTCAATGTCGCTAGTGTAATAAAGGGTTAAGCTACTTGCAGTTGTGGATAAATTTAAGAGCATCATTGTTCCATCGTCATCAATGGCTTCTGCTTTTAAGTAAAGCCCTCTAAAGTGATTTGTAAAATTGTTTTGATTACTTAACTCAGGTTGTCCTTCTTTATTAAAGATTAATTCTTGCCAAAATGTGCCATTCGGATTGTCCAGGTGGACTCTAATTGCAGGAGATTGCCTTGCTGTAATGGTTGTAACTGGATTGTTTTCATCATCTAAAACAGGATTTCCATTTTCATCCAACTCAACTTGAGTAAGTTTTATTTCGTCTGCACTTGGTAAAAAATCATCATCTTGAAATAATAGTTGCGCTTCTAAATCGGAAATATTTATGGCATCACTACTTGAAGATGTTCCGTTGGAAAAATATTTTTGAGCAGTATCAAAAGATTGATCAGGATCGAAATCTCTTAAGTAATAATTGTTTTTATATACTGATAAACGGATTGGTTTGTCGCCAAAAATTGAATCTATTTCATAAGTACCGTCGCCATTTTCATCAGTCGCAGTATTGACACTAAAGTAAGGTAAAGTTAATACTACAGAATCTAAAACAACATTATCACCAAAAGAAGGGTTATATGCAGTAGGTGCCATTTGACCAACAAAATTAACTGTAGAACTGCCATAAACGGGATCTTTATAAAATCCTAGCAGGTTTGCAGGTAAACCATTGGTTTGGAATGGGGTTACTTTTTTGTTGTAAGTTCTTACTGGGAACTTCATAAAATCAGTACTGAAATTTGTTGCATTATCAGAATTGACAACATCTGAATCTATATTCGCAAAATCCTTCTCACAGGAGATGAATCCAATAATTATAATAGTTAATAGG
>CAZRDG010000077.1:0-9665 GCA_964598775.1 uncultured Lacinutrix sp. | reverse complement strand
CTAAGGTAGTTAATTACTTTTATTATATACTTTTGTGTTTCTATGGTAAATATGATTTCAAGCATACAAAATCCGTTAATAAAATCCTTATTTCAACTTAAGGAAAAGTCAAGAGCTCGAAAGAGTTCTGGGCAGTTTTTAATTGAAGGACAACGCGAAATTAGCTTAGCCATAAAAGGACATTACGAGCTTGAAACCATTTTATTTTACCCTGAGTTATTTTCGTTGGATCAAGTCAACAGCTTAACAACCAAACCACTTCACATCATTGAGATTTCTAAAGACGTCTATCAGAAGTTAGCTCATCGCGAAACTACTGAAGGTGTAGTGGCTGTTGCTAAAGCAAAACCATTAAGTTTGAATGATTTGAATCTTAAAACTAAAAGTCCTTTGATTCTTGTTGCAGAAGCGCCTGAAAAACCTGGAAATATTGGTGCTTTGTTGCGCACAGCAGATGCTGCCAATGTAGATGCAGTCATTATTGCGAATCCAAAAACTGATGTATACAACCCTAATATTATTCGCTCTAGCGTAGGTTGTGTCTTCACCAATCAAATTGCAACTGGTTCAACCACAGAAATAATCAAGTTTTTAAAGGGTTTAAACATTGATATTTATTGCGCTGAATTAAAAGCTTCAGTTAATTACCACACACAAGATTATACGAAACCGACAGCAATTGTTGTTGGTACTGAAGCTACTGGATTGAGTGATGAATGGCTACAACATTCAACCCAAAATATTATCATTCCAATGCAAGGTGAAATTGACTCCATGAACGTTTCGGTTGCTGCTGGTATTTTAATTTTTGAGGCTAAACGACAAAGACAATTTAACTAATGACAAGTACCACTCTTTTTTACATCATTATCGGAATCATCATCGTCAATTTTATTATTGATAAAGTATTAGGAACGCTAAACGCTAAACATTTTAACGATGCACTACCATCAGAATTAAAAGATGTATACGATGCAGACGAATACAAAAAATCACAGGCTTACAAAGCGACCAATCATCAATTTTCTAACATCACTTCAACGTTTTCCCTAGTGTTAACTTTAGCTTTTTTTCTACTTGATGGTTTTGAATATGTAGATAATATTGCCAGAAGTTACAGTTCTAATCATATAGTTATTGCACTTATTTTCTTTGGAATTATCATGTTAGGTAGCGATATTATCACTACGCCTTTTGCCTACTACAAAACCTTTGTCATTGAAGAAAAATTTGGTTTCAACAAAACAACAGTTAAAACTTTCATCTTTGACAAAATTAAAGGCTGGTTTATGTTAGCTATTATTGGTGGTGGCATTTTAGCCATAATTATTTGGTTTTACGAAGCTACAGGAACCCATTTTTGGCTATATGCTTGGATTTTAGTGACTGTCTTTTCTGTGTTTATGAATATGTTTTACTCAAAATTGATTGTCCCACTTTTCAACAAACAAACACCTCTTGAAGAAGGTGAATTGCGAAACAAAATAGCAGACTATGCTAAGACTGTTGGGTTTAAACTTAATAAAATTTTCGTTATTGATGGCTCTAAACGCAGTACTAAAGCCAATGCTTATTTTTCAGGATTTGGTAATGAAAAACGCGTCACTCTCTACGACACTTTGATTAAAGATTTAGATGATCAGGAAATTGTTGCTGTTCTCGCCCATGAAGTTGGCCACTATAAACGCAAACATATTATTTTTAACCTATTTGCTTCTATCCTACTTACTGGATTAACGCTTTATATTCTTTCACTGTTCATCTCAAACCCTATACTATCAAATGCCTTAGGTGTTGACATAGCTAGTTTTCATATTGGTTTAATTGCGTTTGGATTATTATACAGTCCTATTAGTGAAATTACAGGATTAATAATGAATGTGATGTCACGTAAATTTGAATACCAAGCCGATAATTACGCCAAAGACACTTATGCTGGCGAGCCACTAATCACTTCTCTTAAAAAATTATCAAAAAACAGTTTGAGCAATTTAACGCCTCATCCTGCTTATGTATTTATGCATTATTCACATCCAACTTTATTAGAACGAATTAAGAATTTGAGGTCGTAAAAGAAAATACTATCTTGGGCTCTTATTTATTTTAAATGAGCGAACACAATCCTGAAAGGAAACCTTGGTTTAAACGCATTCCACATGCAGTCACCATGTTGTTTGGAATTATCGTTTTAGTTACAATTCTTACTTACATTCTACCAGCTGGAACCTATGAACGTGTATCAGTTGGAGAAAAAATTGTAGTTGTACCAGATTCTTATAAAACAATTACACCAACTCCTGTCAATATTTTAGACATGTTTAAAGCTATTCCCCTTGGTTTTAAAGATGCTGTTCCAATTATTTTTATTGTACTCGCAGGAGCCATTATGTTTGGTTTCATGGAAAAATCCAAAGCCGTTGAAAATTCTGTTGGAACCCTTGTGAAGAATTTAGGCCTAAAAAACAAAAACCTTATCATCGTTATCATGACTTTTATTTACGGCTTTTTAGGTGTTGCTGTTGGTTATGAAAACAACATAGCTATGGTTCCCATTGCTGCTGTACTCAGCTTAGCCATTGGTGGTGATTTAATCCTTGCTGCTGGAATCTCTGTTGGAGCGATGACCATTGGTTTTGGGCTCTCTCCAATCAACCCTTATACAGTTGGAACAGGTCACCAATTAGCGCAATTACCAATGTTTTCTGGTGCTTTACTGCGTAGCGTACTTTGTTTTACAGCATTGAGTATTATGGCCTACTATAATGTAAGATACTTTAAAAAAATCTCCTTATATCCTGAAAAAAGCCTAGGAAAAGGATTAGACGTGAGTGGTATGACCTTATCAAAACCAATTCAAGATTACAGAGTTTCAGGTAATAATTGGATGGTTATTTCCATTTTCATTATTGGTCTTTTAGTGATTTTATATGGTGTATTTAATTTAAAATGGTATGTCAATGAACTCTCTGCCATATTTTTAATGGTTGCATTGCTGTGTGGTATTGTTTCTAGAATGGATGCAACTACAATGAGTGAAACCGTTTTAAAAGCAGTTTCCGTTGCCGCTCCAGGAGCCTTTATGGTTGGTTATGCAACGTCAATTAAAGTTCTTATGGAAATGGGTAATATTGGCGACACGATATCTTACAATCTGTCTGTAATGCTTCAAGATTTGCCTTTATATGCATCTGCCATTAGCATGTCTATATCGCAAACCATAATCAACTTTTTTATTCCATCTGGAAGTGGTCAAGCCTTAGCAACCTTACCTGTAATGCTTCCTTTAGGAGAATCTTTAGGACTAACAAGACAAATTACCATTTTAGCCTTTCAAATTGGAGATGGTTTATCAAATTTAATTAATCCAACTCTTGGAGGACTTATTGCTATGTTGAGCATGTGTAGAGTTCCTATTGATAGATGGATCAGATTTATTTTTCCAGTGTTAATCACTTTAATGATAATAGCCTTTTTAGCCCTCATCGTTGCAGTTGCAACAAATTATAACTAATTATGACAGTCGAAGAAATTTTAGCAAAACTTGTATCCTATCCAGTTCTTGGTGGTGAAAGTAACATGAGCATTATTCATTGGATTAAAGAGTACATTGAATCTTATGGCGTTACCACAACTCTAGTTCCCAATGAAGAAGGTAATAAAGCCTCTTTGCATTGCAGAATTGGTCCAGCTGTTGATGGAGGTGTAATACTCTCGGGTCATACAGATGTAGTTCCTGTTGAAGGTCAAGAGTGGACTACCAATCCATTTGAGCTTACTGATATAGGCGATGGGAAGCTTTACGGAAGAGGCTCATGCGATATGAAAGGATTCTTAGCCTGTTGCTTAGCTGCTCTGCCCGAGATGGTAAAAACCGAATTAAAAAAACCCATTTATTTTGCTTTTTCTTATGATGAAGAAGTTGGGTGTTTAGCTGGTCCAGAATTGGCAAAAGCTATTCATACGGATTATAAGGAAACACCTAAATACGCTATCATTGGTGAACCTTCTTTAATGGAACCCATTGTTGGACAAAAAGGAATTTACATTCTAGAAACCTATGTCAATGGGTCTGCAGGACATAGCAGCCGAATCAAACAAGAAGTGAGTGCAATACATGAAGCAATGCGACTCATTTTGTGGTTAGAAAATAAAATGAATCAACTCATTGAAGACAACCGATTGGACGACCGATTTCATCCTCCACATTCTTCAATTCATATAGGATTAGTCAATGGTGGTATAGCACCAAACGTGATTGCCGACAAAGCTCATTTTTATTGGGATTTGAGAACTATTCCAATGGATGACACAGAGTCTATTGTTGCAGAATTTGAAGCTTTTTGCAGACAACGAGAAGAAGAACTTCGACATATATTTCCAGGTTTTAAAATCGATACAATTGAAAACCATCCGCCTGTTCCTCCTCTTGACACCAAAGCAGATGATGATGTGGTAGATTTAGTTAAACGTTTATCAGGAAAATCAAAACTCAACACAGTAGCTTATGCTGCTGAAGCTGGACAATTTGCCAATGAAGGGTTTCAAACAGCTATTTGTGGTCCAGGTTCTATAGCTCAAGCACATAGAGCTAACGAGTTTATTGCCAAAGACGAGTTGGTAAAGGGCATGCAAATGATGAGACATTTGATTCATGAGTTAAGTTCTGATACGTTTCAATAAAAATCAAACCTCACTAATTTATTTACTGTTAATAACAATTCTCACAAACCTCAATCAAAACCTTTATTTTTGCTCAAACGATTAATACATGAGTCAAAGAGAAAATCAGCTAAAAGCATTTGACAGGCTGTTAACCATAATGGATGAGTTGCGCGCACAATGTCCTTGGGACAAAAAACAGACACTACAGACGCTTCGCCATTTAACCATTGAAGAAACTTACGAACTTGGTGATGCCATCTTAGATAATGATTTACAAGAGGTTAAAAAGGAGCTTGGAGATTTGTTATTACATATCGTCTTTTATGCCAAAATTGGAAGTGAAACTAATGATTTTGACATGGCTGATGTAGCCAATTCTATTTGCGATAAACTGATTGATAGACATCCACATATATATGGCGACGTTGAAGTTGCCAACGAAGAGGAAGTCAAACAAAATTGGGAAAAACTAAAATTGAAAGAAGGAAAATCAAGTGTTTTAGAAGGCGTACCAAAAAGTTTACCAGCTTTGGTAAAGGCAAGTAGAATTCAGGATAAAGTTGCTGGAGTTGGGTTTGATTGGGAAGCTCCAAATCAAGTTTGGGAAAAAGTTGAAGAGGAACTGGAAGAATTTAAATTTGAAGTGACTAAGGGCAATCAAGAACGCATAGAAAGTGAGTTTGGAGATGTATTGTTTTCCATGATTAATTATGCTCGATTTTTAAAAATAAATCCTGAAAACGCTCTAGAGCGAACCAATAAAAAATTCACAAAACGTTTTCAATACCTTGAGCAAAAAGCCAAAGAAATAAACAAACCATTAAGCGAGATGACACTTTCAGAGATGGATGTTTACTGGGAAGAAGCAAAAAAATGTTAAATTTTGGGCATTCGTAATCCAAAATTATAAATCACTACGTATATACTATATCTACTAAAAAAATCTATGAATTTGGGGTTTATAGAATTTTATAACTAATGAGTATTGGTTTTCGTTAAGCGGTAGAAAGCTAAGAAATTTAAGTAGTTTTATTTAGTTTAGTTAGGAGTCAACATCCTACTTGTTTGTACAAGTAGGATGTGATTTTTTTAGTAGTATTGTTTTACTTTTCTAAGTTTTTCTTCCCAAAGCGTCAATTCATTTTTATGACGCTCTATATTTTGATGTACCTCTTTCACTAGTGGATTATCATCTTCAACATTAGAGAAAAACTGTAAATTATTTTCAAGCTGATTGATTTCAGCTTTAACTTCATCAATTTTCTTTCTGATAAAATTATGTTCATTATCAAGGGATCGTTGATCGTTTGATAAAGTAGCTAATTTACCGTTGTACTTTAATAACTCGGTTTCTTTTTTACTAATATCTAGTTGATTATATAAGTCGTCAATAGCCTTATTGAACTTTTTATTTATAGATCGCTTATTGTAAGGCACGTGACCTATGGCTTTCCAAGCTTCAACCTGTTCTTTAATAAGTTTTAAATTGCTCTTCTTGTCATCTGAAAATTTAATTTTTTTCATACTTTCAAGTAAAGCTGTTTTTAATTCAAAAGCTTTAGTTTCTTCTTCACTAGCTGCATTTTTTGACTCGTGCATTTTATCAAAATACGCATTGCAAGCAGCCTTAAACTGCTTCCAAATTTTATCACTTTCACGTCTTGGTACATGACCAATGGCTTTCCAGTCACTTTGTATTTTTTTCATTAAAGGTGTCGTCACTGCAAAGTCTGTACTGTCTTTATTGGCCTCAGCTATTTTGATGAGTTCTAATTTCTTTTGAAGATTTTGATACTGATCTTTCTTTAAACCTTTATAAAATGAATTTTTCTTTCTATTGAATGCGCGAACAGATTCTTTGAATTTTGCCCAAGTCTCTTCATTCACCTTAATAGGTACTTTTCCAGCATTAAAAAATTGAGTTCTAAGATCCTCTACAATTTTAATTTTCTTTTGCCATGCTGAATGATTATTGCTGTCGTCTGCTGTTACTTCATCAATCTTAGCTATAATTTCATGTTTAACTTCAAGATTTTTCTCAAAAGCCTTATCAAGTTCTTTAAAATACTCTTGTCGTTTTTCATGAATGGCTTTTGTTGCCGTACTAAAACGCTCCCAGATTTCTTCACGCTTTTCTCGCTCAACTGGTCCGAGTTCTTCTTTCCATATTTTATGGAGTGCTTGTATTTCTCTGAAGGCTCGATTACTATTATCATCTTTAGCGAGTTCTTCGGCACGTTCAATGATTTTTAGCTTCTGCTCAAGATTATGCTTAAAGTCTAGATCACGTAAATCGCGATTAAGATGAAGGAAGTCATAAAATATCTCTACGTGATGATGGTAATTATTCCAAACATTATTGTATTTGTCTCTAGGAATTGGCCCAGCGTTTCGCCAACTTTCCTGAAGTTCCTTAAAATGTTTATAGGTTGTATTAATGTTTTCTTCAACATTAATAAGTCCTTTAATTTCTTCGATTATTTCCAATCGTTTAGATAGATTGGCTTGTAAAGAAGACTCAAGGTTTTTATAATAGGCCTTCTGTTTAGTGCGATAGGCCTTATAAACTTCATTGAATTTTGATTTAACAGGATTACTAAATCTAAAATCTATACTATTGCCACCATCAGCTAAAAACTCTTCTTTCTTTTCTTCTAAAATTTCACTGAATTTGGCATTGAATTCTGAACGAATTATATCAACATGGTCACGTATGACTTGAATTTTTCTATTGTTAACTAAGGATTCAAACTCATTGACCAAGTCTTCCATAGACATGGCATGATAATCTTTTTCGGTGAGTTCATGACGTTCGGAATTGTCAGCATCTTCAGCATCTTCGGCATTTGAAGCCTCTATTTCATCAAGAGGATCATCGGTTTTTTTTGATGATTTTGGTTCTTCTTCAATCTCAGCTTCAACTTCAGTTTCTGTTACAACTTCTTTGGCACTAACTTTTTCCGTTTTTACTTCAATAGGTTCTTGTGCTCCATCTGCTTCTTGCAGGTTATCTTTCTCAGACATTTGTTTCAATGTTAAGGTTCAAAAAAATCTTTCAAGTTTTAAATATAACACTAAGCGTATTCAATTCAAAAAGATTCGTAGTTTTTACGAAGAAATGCAAGTTAATTCCAGATTTGCCAGGATTTTTCCGCTTGAAACTCTAACATTTGAAGTCCATTACAGATTGCAGCACCTTTTAATTTGCCAACGGTTAAAAATTTAGTTTCCTCCGGATTATAAATCAGATCAAAAAGTAAGTGCTCATTTGTAATCCCATCATAAGGTATATCAGGACACTCGTTAATGTTTGGATGTGTACCCAATGGAGTACAATTAATAATAATATGATGTTCTGAAATGATGGCCTCATTTAAATCACCATATGTAAATTGTACTTTTTTTGCTTTTTGCCTTGAGACATAGCTATATTCTATATTCATCCTTTTAAGACTATAAATAATTGCCTTAGATGCACCACCAGTTCCTAGGATAAGCGCTTTTTTATGATGTGGTTTTAAAAAGGGTTTTATGGATTTTTCAAAGCCATAACAATCTGTATTATAACCTATTAAATTTCCTTTGTTAGTGATTTTTATGGTGTTAACAGCCCCTATTTTTTTTGCTTTCCTGCTTAATTTATCGAGGTAAGGTATAACAGCCTCCTTATAAGGAATGGTTACATTTAAGCCCTTTAAGTGTTCTGTTTTATTTATTATACTAAGGAATTCATCAATGTTTTTAAGATCAAAATTTACATAAGAATGAGGTAATGCTTCTGCTTCAAATTTCTTTTTGAAATAGGCGCGAGAGAATGAATATTCAATATCTTTTCCTATTAAACCAAATTTATACATGAACTTTTCTTGTTTTATGTCCATACCATTCCAAAGCTAATACAATAAGGATTCCCAGTAACACAAATCCTATTGCTATAAAAGTTTCTGAGTTGAGCTCAGGTAAAAACCGTTGGTAATTTTCTATTATTTTTTCACCTGTTCTATCTCTTAATATATCACCTGAAGCAGATAGCTTATAAATGGTTTTTTTCCATGGCCAAACGACACCAAGTGAACCAATAATAAAACCCATTAAAACTGATAATGTTATGTTTTTATAATGTTTTAAAACATAATTTAAAATGTGCGAAAAAGTGACCAAGCCAGTTACAGATCCTAAGGTGAATACTGCTAATACTTTGAGCATTCTTATGCGTTCTGGATTTGAGATGAAATCGAAATTCCAGGTAAAGACATCTGCGATGGTATCATATAAGGCATTTACCGAATCTACAAGTAATAAGACGTAATTACCGAGTAATATCAATATGAATGACCCTGAAAAACCAGGAAGTGTCATTCCAGAAACACTAATAATTCCGCAGAAAAATACAAACCAAAGATTATCATTTTGTGTTGCAGGATCTAAAAAACTAATACCAAGACCTGTGCTAATTCCTATAATGAGTGCAATAATGGTTTTACTTTTCCAGTCTTTAAAATCCTTATTAATGTAGTAGATAGAACCTATAATCATTCCGAAGAATACACTCCAAACAAAGAGTTCATAATGCACAATGAGATAATCAAGTATCTTAGAAACACTAAAATAACTTACAATCATTCCAAAAAATAGAAGGCTTAAAAAGCGACCGTTGATGTATCGAAAAAAACTACTAAAACGACCATTGATTAGAAGTTTAAAGGCCTTTCCATTTACTTTTTGTAAGGAGTAAATAAACTCTTCGTAAAAACCAGCAACAAAAGCAACAACACCACCAGATACACCAGGAACTTTATTTGCCGCTCCCATTCCAAGTCCTTTAATAACTAGAAACAACTTATCTGTAAACGATCGTGTACTTTGCATTTTACTTGTTGGCTTTAGACCCTAATTTTTCAAGTAAAAAGATAGTTAAAAAACCAATAACCATAAAGCTAATCGCAAGAAAATATTAGATAAGAAATCAGAAAACTTCCTTATAAATTTTAAGTTGATTTAAA
>CAZRDG010000076.1:0-9751 GCA_964598775.1 uncultured Lacinutrix sp. | reverse complement strand
TAGCCAAATAATCTGTATGTCCTGGAAAATTGAAATCATTTGACTGAATGGAGTGCTTATTAATTGGAGCGGTTAAAAGAAAATCTATGTTTCCAATTTTTAGTTCTTGTGTAGCAGCAATTAATGATTTAATAGCGTAAGCACCTATTTTAGGGTCTTCTTTTCCAAATTCAATATTTATATTTTCTTTCCAAAGGTTAACAACATTTATTTTTCCATGTATAGCTTGCTCTGCTTTATGAATGGTGTTAAAATTAATCTCGCTTTGAAAATGATTCTTTAAAAAAGTCATCACCTTAGAGGATGCAAAAATAACTGGCGTGCAGAAATCCAATATTCTATTATCATCAAGTGTTTTAAGAATGATTTCGCCTCCAATTCCATTCAAATCACCTATTGAAATTCCAACTCTTATTTTTTCTTCTTTTCTCATCAACAAATGATAATATTAGTTCGTAATTTTGTGCCAACAAATTTAGTTAAATAAACCCAGAAAAATATGTTTACAGGTATCATTGAAAATTTAGGTAAAATTACCAGGCTTGAAAAAGCAAACGGAAACCTCAACATTACGATTCAATGTGATTTTGCAAGTGAATTAAAAGTAGATCAAAGTGTTGCTCATAATGGTGTTTGTTTAACTGTTGTGAGTATTTCTGGAAATGAATACAGTGTCACTGCTATTGATGAAACCTTGAAAAAAACTTCTCTTGGTGAACTGAATCTAAAAGATATAGTCAACCTTGAACGTGGCATGAAGCTCGGAGATAGGCTTGATGGTCACATCGTTCAAGGTCATGTTGATCAAATAGGGAAGTGCACAGGAATAATTGAGCAGGATGGCAGTTGGATATTCAGCTTCAGTTATGATGATTCTCTGGGAAATATCACTATAGAAAAAGGCCTATAACTATCAATGGGGTTAGTTTGACAGTTGTTGACTCAAAGAAATCTTCGTTTAGTGTTGCCATAATACCTTATACTTTTGAGCACACTACATTCAAGTATTTAAGCGAAGGGAGTAATGTTAATTTGGAGTTTGACGTCATTGGGAAGTACGTCAAAAGACTTACAAATATCTAATTGTAACTCTTATTTGAATTATTTATTTTGAGCATTTTATAGGTGCCAAAAATTAGTCCTAACGCAGCAATACATACCACACCTCCATCAATAGGCAATCCTGGAGGAGGAGGAGGCATTGGTGGTGGTGGATTATCAGTCCCTTGCGCAGCACATACAAAACTTACTAATAAAAATAAGATTGAGGCTATTTTCAACTTGTTTTGTAATCTCATTTGGGCGTAAATGTATGAAAAAAAGCGAGTTATCAAAACTCAAATACAAAAAACATCCAAGAAACGCATATTTTATCGACGTAATACATGTTTCTTTAACACTTGTAACTAATTCCCTCTACTTAATTAATTAACGAAATATATGATAAAATTATTGAAATTAATTCAAATAAAATTCAATTAATCGTTTTAAAACACAAAAGCCGGTTCAATAAATGAACCAGCTTTTGTTGTGGTCCCACTTGGGCTCGAACCAAGGACCACCTGATTATGAGTCAGGTGCTCTAACCAACTGAGCTATGGGACCAAATTAGGCTGCAATATTAATACTTATTTTAAAACTCCACAAGAAATTTAACCCTATTTAGTTATCTCTTGACAAAGCTCAATTAATACACCATTGGTGGATTTTGGATGCATGAAGGCAACTAATTTATTGTCAGCTCCTTTTTTTGGTTTTTCATTTAGAACAATAAATCCTTCTTTCTTTAGTCGTTCTATTTCAGCTTCAATATCATCAACATCAAAGGCAATATGGTGAATACCTTCACCTTTCTTTGCAATAAATTTAGCAATAGGTCCATCGTCATTAGTGGCTTCTAAAAGTTCAATTTTGCTTTCTCCTAGCTTAAAAAAAGAGGTGTTTACACCTTCACTTTCTACACTTTCAATTTTGTAATGAGATTTACCAAACAAGGATTCAAATAACTTATTTGAGTCCTTTAAGCTTTTTACAGCAATGCCAATATGTTCTATTTTGTTAATCATTTTACAAATTTAGTTTAAAACCATTAGGTTTTAAAAAATACCAACTAAAATGTCTTATTTTTGTCGCATGGAAAGCAATAGGCAAAAAAAAATAGCTTCAGTTTTACAAACTGATTTGGTTGATGTTCTGCAAAGTGCGGCACGTTCTGGTAATCTTGGTGTTATTATATCTGTAACAAAGGTTAATGTTACAGTAGATCTTTCAATTGCAAAAGTATACCTGAGTGTTTTCCCAACTGATAAAAGAGAAAGTCTTCTTGAAGGTATAAAGTCTAATACTCCCAAGATTAAACATGAACTGGCACAAAGAACTAGACATCAACTAAGGCGTATGCCAGAGTTACAATTTTATGTTGATGATTCCTTAGAATATATTGACCAAATTGAGCGTTCATTAAAAGGCTTAGACAATCCACTTGAAAATCCAAACTCTCTGGATAAACGAAAAAAGAAATAGGTGAATTTCACTTTATATATAGCAAAACGTTATTTGTTTACTAAAAGCAGTAACAATGCTATTAACTTTATTACTATCATTGCGGCAATTGGCGTTATTATTGGATCTGCCTCACTACTTATTGTGCTTTCGGGATTTGCTGGACTAAAGAGCTATAGTCTACAATTTTCATCGTATGTAGATCCTGATTTAAAAGTTCTACCAATTGAAGGGAAATCGTTTGAATTAACGCCTGAAATCACTTTAAAGATTGATGAAATTGAAGGTATTGCATCTTATTCAAAAATTATTGAAGAACGCGCAGTTCTAGAATTTGATAACAAACGTCAAATTATAACCTTAAAAGGTGTGGATGAAAATTATCCTCAGTCTACAATAAACTCTATCATTTCACTTGGTTCATGGTTTACTCCTGAATCCAATCAAATTGTTTCTGGCTGGGGAACTGCAAGTAATTTGTCGTTCGGTGTTATGGATTTCGGAAAAGTACTTAAAATTTACACGCCTAAACCAGGAAAAGGACAAATAACTTCTGAAAAAGATGCCTTTAATACCATAACCACAACCAATATTGGCATTTTTGAAATAAATGAACAACTTGATAATTCTGTCGTATACAGTAATATTGAACAGGTTCAAGAACTTTTAAATTACAGCGAAAACACCATGAGTTCGTTAGAGTTTAAATTAAGCGATATTGATAATATTGAAACTGTAACTGAAGCTATACAAATTGTTTTCGGTCCAGGTTTTCAAATTAAAACAAAAGAGCAGCTCAATGATGCACTACACAAAATGTTAAATACTGAAAACCTTGCTGTCTATCTTATTTTTACATTAGTTCTAATTATAGCTCTTTTTAATGTCGTTGGTTCTATTATAATGATGATATTGGACAAAAAGAATGATTTGAAAACCTTATTTAACCTAGGAGTCACAGTTAAAGAAATACAACGTATTTTTCTGTTACACGGAAGTTTAATGGTAGTTTTTAGTGGTTTTGTTGGAATACTATTAGCGATCTTACTTATCGTAGTTCAACAAATTTTTGGATTCGTAATGATTACTGCTACTTTGCCCTATCCTGTTGCTTTAAAGTTTACTGATGTCATTTTAGTATTTTCTACCATTACCATCCTCGGGTTTTTGGCAGCTAAAATAGCTTCAACTAGAATTTCTAAGCCTTTGTTGGCTCAATAGTAAAGTGGGTTTCTAGAACTATTCTACAAACTCGTAACCAGCAAAATTTTCTAAAACCTCATCAAAGGCTGCAAACACATCTTTTGAATCATCACTGGTAACCATTTTCATTCTATATTCTTTAAAATGTGGAATGCCTTTAAAGTAGTTTGTGTAATGTCGTCTGGTTTCAAACACACCAAGAGTTTCTCCCTTCCAGTCAATTGCCATTTGTAAATGTCGCCTTGCAGCTTCGACACGATCTTCTAAACTAATTGGCGAAAGATGTTCTCCTGTTTTAAAAAAATGTTTAACCTGTTTAAAAAACCATGGATTTCCAATAGATGCTCTTCCAATCATAGCGCCATCTAAACCAAATTTATCGCGCATCAGCATAGCTTTTTCTGGAGAATCAACATCACCATTTCCAAATATAGGAATGTGCATTCTTGGGTTGTTCTTAACTTCAGCAATAGGTTTCCAATCAGCTTCTCCTTTATACATTTGCGCTCTAGTTCTACCGTGAATTGCTATGGCTTTGCAGCCAACATCTTGAAGTCTTTCAGCAACTTCAACAATTTTAATAGAGTCATGATCCCAGCCCAAACGCGTTTTTACAGTAATTGGTAAGTTTGTGCGTTTTACCATTTCTGCTGTGAGTTTTTCCATGAGGCAAACATCTTTTAAAATGCCTGCTCCAGCTCCTTTACTCACTACCTTTTTTACTGGACAACCAAAATTGATGTCAATGATGTCTGGGTTGGATTTTTCAACAATATCAATAGTTTGAAGCATGCTATCTAAGTTGGCTCCAAAAATTTGAATTCCTACAGGGCGCTCCTTTTCATAAATATCGAGTTTCATAACGCTTTTTGCTGCATTACGAATTAATCCTTCACTGGAAACAAATTCCGTATATACAACATCTGCTCCTTGTTCCTTGCATAGAGCACGGAAAGGAGGATCACTAACATCTTCCATTGGAGCTAACAACAATGGAAAATCAGGAAGCTCTATGTTTCCTATTTTTACCAAATCAGAATCTAGTTACTGGTTTAAAACTCAATTTCAACTTCAATCTCTTTTCCATCACGAAGAACCTTTACTTTGGCTTTGTTTCCTGTATCAAAAGTAGATAAAGTTCTCATGTAGCTCATCATATCAACAATCGTGCTGTCTCCTATTTTAACAACCACATCACCTTTTTTAAGTCCAGCTTTGATCGCTGGTTTATCTTCGCTTACTCCATCAATACGCATACCTTCACCATCATATAAATAATCTGGAACAACACCCAAACCAACTTTAAACCTTGGTGTTTCTTCGCTTTCATTTTTCGTCTTTCTAAAAGCTAGTTTTCCATTATCATCTAAATCTGTGATTACATTAAATATATAATCTGAAATAAGATTCATGCCGTCGTAATTCAACTTTTCAGAATCATCTCCTGGCTTGTGATAATCTTCATGTTGACCTGTGAAAAAATGCAATACAGGAATATCAATTAAATAAAAAGAGGTGTGGTCTGATGGTCCAACTCCAGATTCATTTTCTACGAGTTTAAACGAATCGTTATTAGCTGTTAGCGTTTGTTTGAACATTGGTGATGTGCCAACTCCATAAACAGCTAAAGTGCTATCAGCCTTCATTCTACCAACCATATCCATATTGATCATATAATTAATTTTACTAGCATCAATGGTCGTGTTCTTAGTAAAATAATTAGATCCTAACAATCCCATTTCCTCTCCTGAAAATGCCATAAATAGGTAATTATTGCTGGTATTAGTGTTTTTTAATTTCCCTGCTAAATTAAGCATCAACGCTACTCCACTTGCATTGTCATCTGCTCCGTTATGAATTGCCTTTTCTTCATCTCTGAACAATGAGCCTTCACCTCCAAATCCCAAGTGATCATAATGGGCACCAATTACTATAGTGTTATCGGCTTTATTATCTATAAATCCAATAACGTTTGTACCAACTACTGAACTATCTTCAGCAACTGAAGTAAATTTAACTTCATCATGTGGGTTGGTCTTTGGCGTGAAACTAAACGCTTGTAAATAACCTTCTGTACCTTTTGGCTGAAGGTCTAATTCTTTAAATCTTTTAGTTAAATAATCAGCCGCTGCTTTTTCGCCCTCTGTTCCCGTTTGGCGACCTTGGAGCTTATCATCGGCTAAAAAAGTAACGTCTTCTTTAATTTTATTTTCCGGCTTATAGTCTTGTTTACATCCTAACAGCGATATAAAAAGAACCAATAACGATATTTTTTTCATTATATAAATCTTATTTTTGCGCAAAATTAGTCATTAATTGGCATTTACATAAACAATTATGAAGAAAACCATTTCTATTTTAACACTTGTAGTTTTAACAATAGTTTCATGCAAATCTGAAAAGAATGGAAATACAGATGCAGATTCTGGTGCTACAAAATGGGTAGACTCTTTAATATATCCTGAAGAAACACATTTTAAATCCATAAAACAAATCACATTTGGTGGCGATAATGCAGAGGCATATTGGAGTTTTGATGATAAACAAATCATTTTTCAATCTAACAACACTAATTGGGGTGTTGAGTGTGATCAAATGTTTTTAATGAATCGTGATGAAATCTGGAATGATTCAATTCCTCCAATGGTAAGCACTGGTTTAGGAAGAACAACTTGCGCTTACTTTTTACCTGATAATAAACATTTTGTATATGGTTCTACCCATTTAGGTGGTGACGAATGTCCTCCTGCACCATTACGAAGAGAAGGAAAATATGTATGGCCAATTTATGAAAGCTATGATATTTTTGTGGCTGATCTTGAAGGTAATATTACTGCACAATTAACTACTGAGCCAGGTTATGATGCTGAGGCTACAGTATCTCCAAAGGGAGATAAAATTGTATTTACTTCAATGCGAACTGGTGATTTAGAATTGTTCACCATGAATATTGACGGAAGTGATGTTAAACAAATCACTAACGAATTAGGTTACGATGGTGGAGCGTTCTTTTCGCCAGATGGCACAAAATTAATTTTCCGTTCCTCAAGACCTAAGACTGATGCCGAGATTAAGGAGTATAAAGATTTATTGACTGAAGGCTTGGTACAGCCAACAGAAATGGAGCTTTATATATGCAATGCTGATGGTTCTGATTTGCGTCAATTGACCAACCTAGGAAATGCTAACTGGAGTCCATTTTTTCATCCTAGTGGTGAAAAAATATTGTTCTCTTCAAACTTTGAAGCTGAACGTGGCTTCCCATTTAACTTGTATTTAATTGATTTAGACGGTAAGAATTTAGAGCGTGTTACTCATGGAGAAACCTTTGATGCGTTTCCTGTGTTTTCAAACGACGGTAAACATTTGATTTTCTCTTCAAATAGAAATAATGGAGGAGGTCGTGATACAAATCTATTTATTGCAGAATGGCAAGACTGAAAGGATTGACTTTCTGAAATACTATTTACCACGAAACCAATATTGTAGAATGGCCCGATTGGCGTTATTCTGAAATAACTTTATTTAACACCAACTTGGTTATTGCGGAATGGTAAGACTAGTTTAGTGTTCTTTTTTAAGTCTATCAAGCTCTTCTTTATAGGTTGATCTCTGATTAGTAGAGAGTTTTATGTTACCAAATTTGTATCTAAACCCAAGGCTAATGTAACGCGTATCGAGATCATTCGATATTCTACTTCTTTGATCTAAAAACCGAACTGTTCTTGCGAAGTCCTGTCTATTAAAGAAGTCGCTAACAGATAATGATATCGAACCCTTGTTTTTAAAAATAGTTTTTGCCATAGTTAAGTACGTATCCCAACGTTCATGTACTGTTTGAAGTCCTTGAACATTTTCTCCTATATAAACTAGGGTTATTGCGGCTGTTAAGCTGTTATCCTTTAAAAAGGAAATATCGTTGCTTAAAATTGAATAATTAGCCCATTTGTCAAGCTCAATTTTGTTCTCTGAAAATGTGCCTTTATCTTTATAATTGTAAGTTGAAGATCCAAAATAAATCGACCATTTATCAGTAATATTTAAATACGCTTCAAAATCAAATCCTATTTCTTCAGTGCTATCAATATTTAATGGCGTATATACAATTACGTTTTCTGAATTGTCTTGTATAGGAAGTTCAAAAATACTGTTGTTAGATTTTCTATAAAAAACTTCAAATGTAAATCTATTATTGAATGTTGTTCCAATTAAATACTTGTTTGTAAATACTGGTCTCAACTCAGGATTTCCTGTAACAATCGTATTGTCGTTTAAATAATAGACAAACGGATTTAAATACGTGTAATTTGGTCGTTCAATACTTCTCTTATAGTTAATATAACTGTTTACTTTCTCTGAAACTTGAAAACTAAGGTTCGCCGTTGGGAAGAACTCTAAATAATCTTGTTTATTTGTCTCGTTGTTTGAAGATGCTCCTATAATATTGGTTTGCTCTGCCCTTAATCCAGCGCTAAATGTAAATTTTTCGCTATTGTAATTATAATCTAAAAATGCCGCATAAATATCCTCATCATATTCAAACATATTGGTACTATCTTCATTTAATACTTCTTCTCCAGAAATAATATCATTTTGTAAAATGTCGCTCTCGGTCTTTACATTTGAATACTTTAATCCTGTGCTAAAAGTTGATTTTTCATTTATATCTAATCCATAATCCAATTGCGATGTAAGTATGTTTGTGTTCTGGTTGGCATTGACATTAAATGCTGTTTGGTCAACTACAATCAAAGTGTCAAAATAACGACTTTCTACTTCTTGTCTTCTTTGATAATCATAGTTGGTATAATGCGAATTGAATGAAATTTGAGAGGTTTCATTTATCTGATAATCATAATCTAAATCTACTCCAATATTGTGCCTGTTATCTCTTGAAAGGCTTTGCGCTTCAATTTTGTTAAACGAGCTCGAGCCAGATTCTACATCAGTATTACTTCTAGTGAGATATTTAAAATAAGGTAAAAATTGAGCATTAGCAGAAATTGCTAAATTGCTCTTTTCGTTAAGGTTATAATCAAAATTCAACCCAAAGTTATGGCTTTCAGACCAAGTGTTTTTATCTAATACAGTATTCCATTCCTCGTCTGGATAACTTATGTTTTCAACATCAACTCTATCATCTTTTCTATTATTGTAGCTATAGTTAAAAAAAAGATTCGTTTTGTCTCCTTTAAAATAATGTGAAGTTCCAGCATTATACTTTGGAAAAATACCTTGAGTGTAATTGCTAAAAACACTTCCGTTATAACCTGTTATTAGGTTTTTAGACATTACAATGTTAAGTACAACACCACTATCTGCATCATATTTTGCTGATGGATTTGTAATGACCTCAACAGATTTTATATTTGATGCTGAAGAGCCTTGTAAAAGCTCTATAAGTTCTGAAGATGATAAATGCACTTTTCTGTCATTAATATAAACTGCAGGTGTTGAGTTTTTTACTAAAATAGCATCATCAAGTACCAAAACACTTGGTGTGCTGCGCAATACCTCAACAAGATTTCCTTGACTCAACGCTGTTTTTTCTACATTAAATACCAATCGATCAGCTTCACGTTTTAGAGTAGGCTTTTCAAAAAAGATTTGCACTTCGTTGAGAGCTTCAACAGATTCTTCTAAAACAACATTAATATTATCAATGTCTTCCGTCAGATTTAGTGTCTTAAAGTCGTCTTTAAAACCTATAAAACTAGTTTTGATAATGTATTTGTCTGAGGCTAAGTCTTCCATTTTAAAAAAACCGTTTTCATCTGAAGATGTTCCTGTAACGACAGTAGAATCTCGCGATTGCATTACCAAAATATTAGCAAAGGCAACTGTTTCATTTGCCGTGTCTTTTACTGTACCAGAAATTGAATATGTTTGAGTCCAAACAGTGATACTGCAAAGAAAAAAAGAAAAAAGAAAAATGGTTTTCTTAATACTCATTAAAGACTTTTAGTAATACAAACATAAAACATTTCCTTTACTTAAAATTATGGATAATCCATAAATCGGCTTTTTGATAAGCTTAATAGCTGAT
>CAZRDG010000075.1:1406-9841 GCA_964598775.1 uncultured Lacinutrix sp. | reverse complement strand
CCAAATCATTTGGTTTTACTGAACCTTCTCTTACTGATTTTTTAACGCTGGAAGCTGTATATTTTTGATCAAATCTGTTACTTCTTAAAAATCCATCTAATTTGCTATCATCTAGTGCTAAAAAGGCAGCATTACTCATGGTTTTAAATTCGTCTTTTTGTAACCCATCACCTCCTCTTCTTTGCGATCCTGCTGGTCTGCGGAATTGATTATCTAGCAAGGCGTAAACCACATTATCACTAAAAGCAGATAAGCCTATTCTACCAACGCCATCACCCATTGGGAATCCAGAAGTTTCAGTTGATAATTTTGTCCACGTACTTCCTGCATCTGTACTTTTATAAATGGCAGAGTTTGCTCCTCCTTCATTAAAGTTCCACGCTTTTCTGTCACGTTCCCAACTTGCAGCGTACATGATATTCGGATTGGTTGGTGAAACACTTATATCTATGACTCCAGTATCATTATTAATAAATAAAACATTATTCCAAGTTTTACCACCATCAGTCGTTTTGTAAATGCCTCGTTCAGCATTTGGCGTGTATAAATGCCCTACAGCGCCAACAACAACTTCATCAGGATTATTCTTATTGATAATGATTCTACCAATGTGCTGTGAATCTGTTAAGCCAACATTTTGCCACGACTTTCCTTTATCAGTTGATTTTAAAACGCCTATTCCAGCATAGGATGAACGCGAGGAGTTGCTTTCTCCAGTACCTATCCAAATGGTTCCAGAATTCCAATCGACAGCAATATCACCCATATTTTGAGTTGGAGCATTATCTGCTACTGGAGTAAAAGAAGTTCCGTTATTTTTTGTGTACCACAAACCACCTGAGGCGTAGGCTACATAAAACTCAATTGGATTTTCAGGATTGACATCAAAATCTACCACACGACCACTCATAATTGTTGGTCCAATATTGGTAAATGGTACATTTTTTACTTGCGAGTCTTGTGCGTAAGTTGAAAATGTGATTAGCAGCGAAAGTGCTAGAAGTTGCTTAAAAGATTTCATTTTTGGTTGGTTTAAATAAAGTTCTTGAAAATACTCAAACATAATTAAAGCATCAACATTAAAGTAAAAAAAATACATTTTTTAACAATTTATAAATGTCGTTCATTGCGGATTTGTAGAGTGTTGAACTTTTTTCACTACATTTAGTACATAACAACCAATTAAATTTATAAAAATGGAAGAGTATTTACCTTTAATTATTCAATTAGTAAGTGGAGCAGTAGGTGGAAACCTTGCAGGTTCATTAATGAAAAACTTCTCTTTAGGAACATTGTGGAATTCCGTTGTTGGGATTCTAGGAGGTGGCCTTGGAGGTCAAGTTCTTGGCATGCTTGGAATTGGTGATGGTGGAGGAGAAATGGACTTAGGAGGAATTCTTGGAAGCGTTGGAAGTGGTGGTGTTGGCGGTGGAATTGTACTAGCAATAGTTGGTATGATAAAAAAAGCTATGAATAAGTAGATTAATAAACCTTTTAATAAAGGTGCTCTGTTTTGAGCACCTTTTTTTTACATTAGTATTGAAAATTAATGTTATTATGAACAAATCATTTTATAAAACTTTTATGCTAATGATAGCATTAGTAACCTTTGCTTGCAATTCTGAAAAAACCTACCAGATAGGCGAAATAAAAACTCCAAAAGGCGATATCCTAATTTGGTTATATGATGAAACACCTAAGCATAAGGAGAGTTTTAAAGAATTAGCTAATACTGGTTATTGGGATTCACTGACGTTCAATCGTGTGATACCGAACTTTGTGGCTCAAGGTGGTTGTCCTGACACACCTGAAGGATTTACTGATCCTGAGTACTTACTAGACCCAGAATTTAATGATGCATTACAACATGTTTATGGAGCCGTTGGCGCAGGACGTGATGACAACCCAGGAATGATTTCGGCAAGATGCCAATTTTATATTGTACAGAATAAAGAAGGTATTGCTAGATTGGATAATAAGTTTACTGTTTTTGGAAAGGTCATTAAAGGCATGGACGTTATTGATACTATCGTCAATGTTGAACGTGACTCAACGAACACGCCTTTAACTCCTATCACTTTGGATGTGAATATGATTTCAATAGATGAAGCTCAATTAAAAGCACTTTATCCTGAATTTGAATAGGCTTACTCTTCCCATTTCCAATCCCCTCCAATAATTAGTTTTTCTTTGAGGTCGTTTTTTATCATGAACTCTTTTGTGGTTTCACTATCCATTTTTGTTGCTGGTAATACCTCAGCATTTGCTAAGCCATAAAGCATCATTGTACCAAAACGAGATGTGTTAGTAATATGTTCTTCGTTTACCAAATTAAAGTCATCACAATCTGAATGATAGCATCCATAAATGGAACGATCTAAATTACTATGCACAGACAAAATTGGAATACCTTCTAGCATGAAAGGCTGATGATCACTATGCAATCCTGACCTGTTTGAAAAGTTATTTTTGTAAATACTGTCTTGTTGCTGTATGGCTGCACCAAGCTCTTTAAAGAAGTTTTCGTTATCTAATTGTCCTCCAGCATTCATTCCTATTGGATTTCCTCCCATGTCAAGATTCATCATGTATTTAATATTATCAATGATTCCACCTTCAACAGCTTCTTTCACCATGTGACGAGATCCAAATAAACCTTGCTCTTCACCCATAAAAAGCACAAATTTCACGGTACGTTTCGGTTGTAAATTGTTGGCTTTAAAAGCACGTGCTATATCCAATACGGCAAACGAGCCAATACCATTATCAATCGCTCCAGTGGCCAAATCCCAAGAATCTAAATGACCTCCAATTACAATTTCTTCTTCAGGGATTTCAGAGCCTTTTAAGGTAGCAACCACATTTCTTGCATTAATCATGCTACTGTTATTGGTCATTTTAACTGTTGCTGTTGATGAACTTGTTTTTAATTTTTCTTTCAATGCCATGCCATCTTCCAAGCTAATACACACTGCAGGAATGGTTAGCAATTCTCCTGTTACTGACGCTGTTCCAGTTAGCAGGACACCATTAGGAACTTGGTTGATAATGATGATTCCTATAGCACCATATTTAAGAGCAAGTGATGTTTTTTCACTACGATGTAAGTTGCTTGAACCTTCTGGGCTACCTTCTAAAATTCCAATATAAACAAGAGCAATATTGCCTTTTACAGCTTCTGGATTAGCTTGGTAATCTGCTTCTAGACCATTTCCCATATCTACAATAGTTCCTGTCACTTCAGCTTCAACTGGTGAATGACCAAGGGTTACGACTTTCGTGTCAGTTCCATCAATACTAAGAGACACTTCTCCACGTGACCAAGCTTCAACTGCAAAAGGCTGGTACTCTACATCTTCAAAACCATATTCTTTGAGTTTATTATAGACATAGGTTTCGGCTTTAGCTCCATTTTCTGAGCCTGTTAAACGATGACCAATGGTTTCACTCGCTTCTTTTAGGGTATTGTAAGCTTGGGCATTGGCTTTAATTTCTGCATCAATTTTAGCAAATAGTTCTGCGTTTGACAGCTCTTTTTTCTCTTCAATACATGAAGACATGATAAGTGTTAAGGTGGCTAGAAATAGTAATTTTTTCATTCGTGTTTACATTTATTTGGTTGATTACATTTTAATTTTTTTCTCTGTTTCGATTTTAAGTTTACTCTTTTTTAGTTGAGTGTTGAGCTCTGAGACTTCTTTGGTTATGAATTTTTGGAATTTTTCTTCTACAACCTTCAATCGTTTATTAAAAATGGCTTGTACTTCACGTTGCTGATCTGTTGGTTTAAAGTCAATGCCATGACCAGATAAATCACTTGCCAAGGCACTTAACCTGCCATAGAGTTGCATTGGAGAACGAAAAGCGTCCTCACGAGCTCCAGTTAAATGAATATCATATAAAGAACCTGCTATGGATTGCGCAGCGTTGCTTAATGTTTGGGCTTTTTCAATATCTGATTTGTTTTTTAATTGTGGCATAATACTATCGAGCTCGCTTCTTACTATCTCTATGGTATTAATCATATTCACAGCCAAATTCATAGCATCACGCAATTCGATTAACGTTTCCACCTGTGCTTTAATATCTTCAATAGTGCCTTCTGATTTTGGATCTTTAAGCACCTCCAATTCTCTAATAAATTCCTGATTATCAACTATCAGTTTTACTTTGTAAATATCAGGCACCACTTTAGGGCCGAATTGACCTCTCCATAAATCTAAATCCCAAGTCACTAATGGTCTCCAACCTTCACCATTGAGTTGCACCCAAGGACGACCTGGAGGTGTTGTACGAATGTAAGGTTTGTATGTAGGCTCATAACGTAAATCCCACATCACTCTGTTTATACCTTGATTATTGTAGCCTCTTAGTGTTCTGATAATCTCATTGTTTTGAGATAATATTTGAATCTCAACCTTTTCGGCTAAAGTATCTTTTAAGAAGTAATTGATTTCTGCTCCATAGGCTGGATTTCTCCCTGAGTTCATGCTTGGTCCATCCGTTTTAATACTCTGCTTATCATGGAATCTATAAGCTTGACGCAAACTAAATAAATGCACGTCCTTGTCTTGAGCTTCATCAGCATATTCGCGCAGTGGCGAAATATTATCTAATATATAATAGCCTCTACCATAGGTTCCAACAACCAAATCGTCAAAACGTTCTTGAATGGTCAACCAGTACACAGGTGATGGTGGCAAGTTGTTTTTTAAACGCATCCAATTGGTTCCGTCGTCAAAACTAATGTAAAGTCCATTGTCAGTTCCCAAATAGAGCATGCCTTCTTTTTTAGGATCTTCTTTTACCACATGCGCAAAACTGTGAATGGATTTTGGTACCGAATTGCTTATTTTTTTCCAGCTTTTGCCATAGTCTGCCGTTTTATACACAAAAGGGTCAAAATTTCCCATATGATGTAAATCTACAGTAATGTAGGCTGTTCCCTTTTTATGTTTTGAGATTTCAATGTTAGATATGGTTCCCCATTCTGGAAGGTCTGGAATATTGGCTGAAACATTTTCCCAAGATTCTCCATAATTTCTAGTGATATGAACTTGGCCATCATTACTTCCTGTCATAATTAAACCAGCTTCCATTTCAGATTCTTCAATAGAAATTAATACAGCACCATCCCAAGTCATTAAATTATCAATAGCAATACCACCTGAACTTTGTTGATGTGTTTTATCATTTAGTGTTAAATCAGGACTAATAATTTGCCAGCTTTGGCCATCATCATCACTTTTATGAACAAACTGACTACCAACATAGACACGATGTTTTTTATGAGGAGAAAATTCTAATGGAAAATTCCAAAACCATCTAAACTTCATATCAGCTGGAGCCCAACCATAACCAGCTTCAGGCCAAACGCGAACATCACGAGCATGACCTGTGCGTATATCATAACGCTCTAAACCACCATCATAACATCCTGACCAAACAATATTATTATCAAAAGGGTCTGGTTGTGCAAAACCGCTTTCGCAGCCTCCAACACCTTCCCAAAGCCCAATGGGTATGTAGCCTTGTAAGCTATTACTTGGACCTTTATAAGAATAACCATCTTGTCTGTTTCCATATACATTATAAGGAATTTGATCGTCTACTGCGACATGATACATTTGCGCTATTGGCAATACCACACGCTGAAAACTTTCACCTCCATTTAAAGTGATACTTGCGCAACCATCGTGAGCTACCATCATACGATCTGAATTTGTTGGGTCAATCCAAACATCGTGATTATCACCTCCAGCTCCATAGCCACCACGAAGTGTTTTTCCTCCATCTTTAGAGGTTATAAACTTTACATTAGGAATATAAATTTCGTTAGGATCACTGGAAGATACAGCAATACGTGTATAGTAAGGTGCACGTTCGTTGATGTCGTGATTTCTGGTCATGAGTTCCCAGCTTTCACCAAAATCACTTGAACGATATAGGGCTGGACTATCAATTTCAAACAAGGCATAAACTACATTCGGATTTGATGGTGCTATAGCAACGGCAGTTTTCCCAACAGGATTATCTTTTCCGCCAGGCAATCCTTTATCTTTCATGGCTTCCCAAGATTTTCCGCCATTTTTTGATCTGTAAACACCACCACCTGAGCCACCACTATTAAGTCCCCAAGTATTAATATGAATGCTCCACATACCAACCATTAGGTTATCTGGGTTTTTTGGGTCAATAGCTATATCAGCGGCTCCTGTGCCTTCATCAATAAATAGAATTCTTTCCCAAGTTGTGCCTCCATCAGTGGTTTTAAACACGCCTCGCTCTTGTTGTGGGCCAAAGGTATGACCTAAGGCTGCTGCATATACAATGTTTGGATTCGTAGGATGAATGACCACGCGACCAATACGTCCAGTTTTTTCTAAGCCCATGTTTTGCCATGTTTTACCAGCGTCTTCCGATTTGTATATGCCATCTCCCATAGCATGCGCAGGACGAATCACGAAAGTTTCGCCTGTTCCAGCCCAAACAATATCTGGATTACTTGGAGCAATGGCAATTGATCCTATTGAGGATACATCTTGGTCGTCAAAAACAGATTCCCAATTGAGTCCTCCATCAGTTGTTTTCCAGAGTCCTCCTGAGGCAGCACCAATGTAATTGATCATTGGATCTCCAGGAACACCAGCTATGGCAATCGCTCTGTTGCCTTCAGGACCAATAAACCGAAAGTTTAAGTTTTTAAAAACATCGTTACTGATTTGTGAAATTGTAGTTTGAATGAAAAATAAAGAGCATATCAGCCCTGTGACAAAAACTATGCGTTTCATATATGGTTGGTTTGATGATTAGTTAAAAAGAGGCTTTTCAAATATAGACAAATATGAAAATTATAAGTGTTAAAAAAACTGTTATGGTTGTTAAAACTTAATCGTTACATTTGCTATTCTAATACAATTTACAATGAAATACCATCCAATACCGAATACGCTTTTTATAAAAAACAGAGCTAAATTTGTGTCTCAAATGAAAGCAAAATCTATTTCTGTTTTTAATTCTAACGATGTTTATACTACAGGAGCTGATAGCACATTGCCTTTTGAGCAAAGTAGTGATTTGTTTTATTTAAGTGGTGCAGACCAAGAAGAAACCATTTTGGTTTTATTTCCAGATGCCATGGATAAAAAGCACAGAGAAATTTTGTTTGTTAGAGAAACCAATGATCACATTGCGGTTTGGGAAGGCGCAAAACTAACCAAAGAACAAGCTACACAAACTTCAGGTATTGAATCGGTTTATTGGCTGAGCGAATTTGAAAAAGTGTTTTTTGATTTGATGACTGAAGCAGATACTATCTATTTTAATACCAATGAGCATTACAGACAATCGGTTGTGATGGAAACTCGTGAGGATCGTTTTATTAAGATGGTTAAAGATAAGTTTCCTGCACATTGTTGGGCAAAAAGTTATCCAATTATGGAGGACATAAGAGGTGTTAAAGAACCTGAAGAAATAGATATACTTCAAACGGCTTGTAATATTACTGATAAAGGTTTTAGACGTGTTTTAGGTTTTGTAAAGCCTGGCGTTATGGAGTATGAAATTGAGGCCGAGTTTATGCATGAGTTTTTGCGCAATAGGTCTAAAGGTTTTGCGTACACACCAATAATTGGTTCAGGTTATAATGCCTGCGTATTGCATTATATAGAAAATAATCAAGCTTGTAAAGATGGCGACATGCTGCTTATGGATGTTGGCGCAGAATACGCCAATTACAGTAGCGATATGACTAGAACCATCCCAGTAAATGGGCGTTTTACAGACAGACAACGTGCTGTTTATAATGCTGTGCATCGTGTGAAAGATGAAGCAACTAAAATGTTGATTCCAGGTACGATTTGGGCAGATTATCACGTTGAAGTTGGCAAATTGATGACTTCTGAGCTTTTGGGCTTAGGACTGATTGATAAAGCTGATGTACAAAACGAAGACCCAAAATGGCCAGCTTATAAAAAGTACTTTATGCATGGCACATCACATCATATGGGACTAGACACTCATGATTATGGTGCTTTAAAAACACCTATGAAAGCCAATATGGTGTTTACGGTTGAACCAGGAATTTATATTCCTAAAGAAAATATGGGTATCCGACTGGAAGATGATGTCGTTATACAAGCAAAAGGTGAGCCATTAAATTTAATGCGCAATATCCCAATTGAGGCCGAGGAGATTGAGGCATTGATGAATGCTTAGTGTAATTGTAAGAAAAATCGCTTTTTCCATACACTATCCATACATTAGCCATACACTAGCTATACAGTAGATACGCTATACCTATGACCTAAATGTAATGCACTTATTTTTGTACAGGTTTAAGGCTGTTAGGTTTTTATTGTTTGTTTTTATATATTTAAATTTGCTTTAACACAAACAATATGAGTTCATTACCCATCATAAGCCTTAGTAAAGGC